>JAPPHW010000146.1 GCA_028820945.1 Defluviicoccus sp. | reverse complement strand
ACGAGGAGCCCGCCATGGCCCGACGCGCCGGCGCATTGCGAGGCGTTGCCGCGCACACGAATTGTCCCCGACATCATGTTCTCGGCCACGCCGGTGCCGCAGTGGCCGTTGATCGTCACGCTGGCGGCCTGGTTCATCCCGCCGCAGTAGTAGCCGACATGACCGTCGATCTCGACCGACACGGGAACCGTGAGCCCCGCCGCGACCGCGTGCGCCCCCCTGGGCTCGGCGATGCGCCACGCGGTCTCGTTGGTGTCGGCCGGCAGCGCGTGGAGGCGCGCGTTGAGCTCCCGCACCGAGCTCGCGGACAGGTCGACCGAGGTCATGAAGCCCCCGCGTGCGACCACGTGTAGACGATCGAGGGCTCGGGCTCCCAGATCGTCGCCCCGTCGACCCCCGGGAGATCCGCGAGCGAGCGGAACTCGGACGCCATCGCGACCCAGTCGTCGGTCTCGGCGAGGACGGCGGGCTTGCAGGCGAAGGCATCCCGCAGCACCGCGAAGCCGTCCGCCGTGCCGACCGCGAAGGTGTAGAACCCGTCGAGATCGTCGAGACCGGCCTCCATCGCCTCCTCGAGCGACGCCCCCTCGCTCAGACGGTGGGCGAAGTAGCGCGCCGCGACTTCGGTGTCGTTGTCGGACTCGAAGCGGAGCCCGCGCCGCTGAAGCCTGAGGCGGAGCCGGTTGTGGTTGCTGAGCGAGCCGTTATGCACCAGGCACACATCGTCCGCCGCGATGAAGGGGTGCGAGTGCTCGGTCGTCACCGCGCTCTCGGTCGCCATGCGTGTGTGGCCGATGGCGTGCGTGCCGCCCATCCGCTCGACGTCGAACCGCGCCGCGATCTCGTCCGGCAGACCCTTGTCCTTGAACACCTCGATCGAGCGGCCGTACCCCATGACCCGGATGTCGGGCCGGTTGGCGGCGAGCCATTCGACGACCCGGCCGGCGGTGCCCTCGACGCGCAGGACGGCATGGTTCGACCGCACGTCGATCCGGGGCGTGGAGCCGAGCGAGGCGGCGAGCGCACCACCGAGCGCGTCCCAATCGTGGTCCGGATCCGGCGCGAACAAAGTGAGCTTGCAGTCGGATTCCGGCACCGGATCGTGGAAAACGGCGAGGCCGGCGCTGTCGGGACCGCGGTCGGCCATGCCGGCCAGCATCGTCGCGAACCGGGCACCGAGCCGGTCCCGGAGCGCCGGGTTCTTCAGAAACAATCCGACGATGCCGCACATCGGCCCCTCCCGAACTGGGGACCGGAAACCTAGCCCGCGTCCGGGAGCGGCGCAAACGATCGCATTGCGCGTCCGGCGGGGTTCCGGGATCGAAGCCAATGGGCACGGCAGACACTCCCGGGCCTACCGCCCGGTTTCTAGGGGCGGCGCTTGAGCAATATCCGATCGCCACGATCGCACCCGGTTGCCGTGCGCCCCCCTCTCCCTAACCCTCTCCCCCGCCGGGGGAGAGGGGATTTCAGCGGCATCGGCTCATCTTCTCCCCTCCCGCTTGCGGGAGGGGCCGGGGGAGGGTGGCGGCCCGGATTCGGCTCTGGAACGCTATCGCAGCGGCTGGTGTTGGGGCTCATGGTCGGACGGCAAGGTGCCTTTGCGAAGGCCTCGACGTATGGTTACCGTCGGTGTGTATGAACTCGCGAAACGGCATGAGGCCGGTGCATCCGGGCGAAGTCCTGCGCGACGAACTCGATGCGCTCGGGCTGTCGGCGAACGCGCTGTCGAAGGCGCTGGGCGTGCCAGTCAACCGGGTAACGACAATCCTGAACGGCCAGCGCGGGGTGAGCGCGGACACGGCGCTCCGGCTGGCCCGGTATTTCGGAACGTCGCCGCAGCTGTGGCTGAACCTGCAGAAGACCTGGGAGCTTCGCCGCGCCGAGATCGAGTCGGGCCGCGAGATCGCGAGGCGCGTGACGCCCCGGCAATCGGCGGCGTAGTCCGGATTTCTCCCATGGGCCGGGAAGAGCCCGCGGCGCGGGCATACCCATTAGCCGCGCGGCTCCGGCATGGGGGGGGGGGGGGCCCCACCCCCAACCCCCCCCCGCGCGGGGGGGGCGGAAAAGAGAAACGAAACACCCACCCGCCCTGAGGGCGGGGGGGGGGGGGGGGGCGGG
>JAPPHW010000197.1 GCA_028820945.1 Defluviicoccus sp. | reverse complement strand
CACCCGGTCGAGCCAATCTAAACCGGACAGCAGTGGAACAAGTCCGGGCATGACGCATGGGGGCCGGTAGGGCAGCGGTTCGATCGACCCTACGACCCGCCCTGAGCCACCTGCGTCTTGCCGTAGAGCAGCTCCCACGCCTTGTCGGAATAGCCGGGCCCCCGGCGCGCGTGATCGGCGAGCGTCTCGAGCGCGCGCTCGACCGCCGGGCGCGCCCAGATCCCGTCGCGCCAGCGCTTCACGTTCTGGAAGCCCTCGATGTCGACGCCCTGCCGCTCCGGGTAGCGGACCCACGGAAAGATCGCCATGTCGGCGACGGTGTATTCGTCCGCCGCGACCCATTCACGACCTTCCAGTCGTTTATCGAGAACGCCGTATAAACGTTTGGCTTCGTTCACGTAGCGGTCGATACCGTATTGCAGCTTGTCGCGCTCGAACCGCTCGGGCGCGTAGGAGTGGAAATGGTGCGCCTGGCCCAGCATCGGCCCGATGCCGCCCATCTGCCACATCAGCCATTGCAGCGTGTCGTACCGCGCGTGCGGTTCCGTCGGCATGAACTTGCCGGTCTTCTCGGCGAGGTAGATCAGGATCGCGCCGGTCTCGAAGATGGCGATCTCCTTGCCGCCGGGTCCGTCGCGGTCGACGATGGCGGGCATCTTGTTGTTCGGGCTTATCCTGAGGAAGTCGGCCTCGAACTGGTCGCCTTCCTGGATGTTGATCGGGTGCACCGCCCATTCGAGGCCGCACTCTTCCAGCATGATGTGGACCTTGTGCCCGTTCGGCGTGGGCCATGTGTAGCAATCGATCATTCTTCCCTCTCCTGGTCTCCGTCGAGCCTGGCGCGCAGGATCTCGTTGACGGTTTGCGGGTTGGCCTTGCCCCCGGTCGCTTTCATGACCTGACCGACGAAGAACCCGAGCAGCTTCGTCTTGCCGGCGCGGTATTCGGCCACCATGTCTTCCCGTTCGGCGAGGATCGCATCGACGACCGCCTCGATCTCGCCGGTGTCGCTGACCTGCTCCAGCCCGCGCTCCGCGACGATCGAGCGCGCGTCGCGCCCGGTCTCGAACATCGCCTGGAAGACGTCCTTCGCAATCCGGCCGGATATCGTTCCGACCGCGATCAGGTCGATCAGCCCGCCGAGATCGGCCGCGCCGACCGGCGCGTCGCCGATCGCGAGCCCGGACCTGTTGAGCGCGCCGAACAGATCGTGGATCACCCAGTTGGCCGCGGCCTTCGCATCGCGGCCCTCCGCGACAGCCTCGAAATACTGCGCGTTGTCGCGGTCGGCGACGAGGACATCCGCATCGTCTTCGGACAATCCGAGCTCCCCCACGAACCGCGCCTTCTTCGCGTCGGGAAGCTCCGGCAGGCTCCCCCTGATCCGGTCGACATAGTCCCGGGTCAGCTCCAGCGGCATCAGGTCCGGATCGGGGAAGTAGCGGTAGTCGTGCTCTTCCTCCTTGGTGCGCATCGACCGGGTGACGCCGCGGTCGGGGTCGAACAGGCGGGTTTCCTGCTCGACGATGCCGCCGCCCTCGATGACCTCGATCTGGCGCTTCGCCTCGTACGTCGCCGCCTGGCGGATGAAGCGGATCGAGTTCAGGTTCTTGATCTCGCAGCGCGTGCCGAGCTTGCCGCCGGGACGCCTGACCGAGACATTGACGTCGGCCCGGAGCGACCCTTCCTGCATGTTGCCATCGCAGGTCCCGAGATAACGGAGGATCGAGCGCAACTTCGCCATGAACGCCGCCGCTTCCTCCGGCGAGCGCATGTCGGGCTCGGTGACGATCTCCATCAGCGCGACGCCGGCGCGGTTCAGATCGACCCATGTCTTGCGCGGGTCGCGGTCGTGCAGGCTCTTCCCGGCGTCCTGTTCGAGATGGAGACGGAGGATGCGGACGGTCCGCCGCGTGCCGTCCTCCAGCTCCACCTCGACGGCGCCGCGGCCGACGATGGGCTGGCTGTATTGCGAGATCTGATAGCCCTGCGGCAGGTCGGGATAGAAGTAGTTCTTGCGGTCGAACACCGAGACCGGGTTGATCTCGGCATCGAGACCGAGCCCGGTCCGCACCGCCTGCTCGACGCAGTACTCGTTGATCACCGGCAGCATGCCGGGCATCGCCG
>JAPPHW010000409.1 GCA_028820945.1 Defluviicoccus sp. | reverse complement strand
CGAGCGGGCTCCGGGTCGTCACCCACCGCATGGCGACGGTGGAAACGGTCTCGCTCGGCGCTTGGATCGATGTCGGCACCCGGCACGAACGCGCCGAGGTAAACGGCATCGCCCATCTGGTCGAGCACATGGCCTTCAAGGGCACCGGCCGGCGCTCCGCCCGGGCGATCGCGGAAGAGATCGAGTCGGTCGGCGGACATCTGAACGCCTACACCTCGCGCGAGTTCACCGCCTTCCATGCTACCGTCCTTGCCGGCGACGAGGGGCTCGCGCTCGACATCGTCGCCGACATCCTGCAGCACGCGGTGCTCGACAGCCACGAGCTCGAACGCGAGCGTGCGGTCATCCTGCGCGAAATCGGCCAGAGCAACGACACGCCGGAAGACGTCGTGTTCGACCGGTTTCAGGAGACAGCCTTTCCCGACCAGCCCGTCGGCCGCCCGACGCTCGGCACGCCGCAACTGGTGGCGGGCATCGAGCGCGGGGCGCTGGTCGAGTATATCGCCCGCCACTATACGGCCGACCGGATCGTCATCGCGGCGGCGGGAAAGGTCGACCATGACGATTTCGTCCGCCGCGCCGAGGAGGCCTTTCGCTCCATGGAGGGCACGGCGGGCTTCGCGCCCGAGCCCGCCGTCTATGCCGGTGGGGACAGTCGGGACGTTCGGGCGCAGGAACAGCTGCATATGGTCGTCGGCCTGGAAGGCATCCCCCACCGCGATCCCGACTACTACGCTCTGGCGGTGTTCTCGGCGGCGCTGGGCGGCGGCCTGTCCTCGCGCCTGTTCCAGGACATCCGCGAGGAGCGGGGGCTGGTCTATTCGATCTACAGCTTCAACTCGAGCTATGCGGACAGCGGGCTGTTCGGCGTCTACGCGGGCACCGGGGCGGAGAGCGCGACCGAGGTGGTGGAGCGCATCTCGGTCAATCTGACGACGATCGCGGACGACATCGGCGAGGCGGAACTGCGGCGCGCCAAGGCCCAGCTCAAGGCCGGGATCCTGATGTCGCTCGAAAGCACCGCGGCGCGGTCGGAGCAGATCGCGCGCCACACGCTGATCTTCGGCCGGGTACTGCCGACGAAGGAGGTCGCCGAAGCGGTGGACGCGGTCGATCGGGACGCGATCGTCCGCATTTCGGGGCGCCTGCGGGCGGGTCGGCCCACAGTCGCGATCCTGGGGCCCGAGGCCGCGATACCGGACTACGAAGAGATCGCCGAGGCGCTCGCCTGACGTGGCCGTTCAGGCGCGGCCCGCGGCGCCCGAGAGCATGCCGGCGTCGATGCCGAGTTTGGCGATCGCGCGCTCCCAGCGGTCGTCGAGTCCCTGGCCGAAGATGAGGCCGTCGTCCGCGGGAACCGAAAGCCAGCCGTTGCGCTGGATCTCGTCGTCGAGCTGACCCGGCCCCCAGCCGGCGTAGCCGAGCGCGAGCAGGCGGTGTTTCGGCCCCTCCCCGACGGCGATCGCCTTCAATATGTCGATCGTCGCGGTCAGCGCGACGGTTTCGTCGATCACCAGGGTCGCATCCTGAACGTAATCGGAAGAATGCAGGACGAAGCCGCGTCCGGTTTCCACCGGGCCGCCGAAATGGACGTTGATGCCGTCCGGCGCCTCGGACCCGGCGAGGTTGAGTTGCTCGAGGAGGTCCGGGAAGCTGATATTGTCCATCAGCTTGTTGACCACCAAGCCCATCGCGCCCTCGGAAGTATGGGCGCACATGTAGATGACCGACCTGACGAAGCGCGAGTCCTCCATCTGGGGCATCGCCACCAGAAGCTGACCCGTCAGATAACCTTCGCTGTCGTCCCCGGCACTCATGCCACGTCCTCCCGACAGGGCCGAACGGCGGGGCGAAACCGGTTCGGAAGGTCACGGCGCGCACGACGATTTGAATTTTCGACGCGCATCGCCGATCTATATTCCCGGTACGCTGGCCACACCGGCCTTGGTTCGAAGTATAGCCCAGGATCGGCAAGAGCGATATTGGTGCAACCGACGTGATTCGCAACGCGACATCCGCAAAGGCCGTTTTTCTCGGTCTCGCCGCGCTGGCGCTGTCCGCAGCCTGGCCGGGCGAAGCGCGCGCGGCGGCGTCCCAGTGGTGGACCAACGAGCACGGCGCGGTGCGCCTGA
>JAPPHW010000304.1 GCA_028820945.1 Defluviicoccus sp. | reverse complement strand
AAATCGATCCTCGACCTGCCGCGGACGATGGAATATCTCGAAACCCGGGGCGTGCCGGTGGTCGGCTACGGGACCGGTGAGCTGCCCGCTTTCTACGTGCGGGAGAGCGGTATCCCGGTGCCTCACCGTGTCGAGGACGCGGCGGCGGCGGCGCGCCTGATCGCGGCGCAGCGCGCGCTCGGCCTGACCGCGGGGATCGTCGTCGCGAATCCGCTTCCGAAGGGGGAGGCGCTCGAAGAGGAGCGGATCGAGGCGGCGATCGAGAGCGCGATCCGCTCCGCCCGGACGGCCGGGATCGGCGGCAAGGAGCTGACGCCGTATCTGCTCGACCGGGTCGCCGAGGCGACCGGCGGCGACAGCCTCGGGGCGAACGCGGCGCTTCTGGTCAACAACGCGGGCGTGGCGGCCGAAATCGCGGTGGCGCTCGCCGCCCTCGGCGAACAAAATGCGGCGCCCCGGCCGCGGGACGGTTGAGAGGAAGAGGATGGCGTTGAGCGACCGCAGCACCCGACGGCACGAGCTGGCACTACCCGTCGAACCGATAGCGACGCTCCTCGCGCGCTACCGCGACCGCCATCCCTCTAAGACCGCAATCGTCGACCTCGACACCGGCCGGAATATCGACTTCGCGGGACTTCACGACACCGCGAACCGGGTCGCCAATTTCCTCGCCGCGCGGGATATCGGCCCCGGGGACAGGGTCGGCCTTCTCTCCGAGGAAAGCCTGGAGAAGCTGATCGTCTGGCTCGGCATCTGGCGTCTCGGTGCGGTCGTGTGCCCGCTCAACGTCGAGATGAACGAGACCCACGTCGGCGAATTGCTGGCCAATATCGAGCCCCGCCTGACCTTCGTCCACGAAGCCCTCGACGCCGACGCGATGGGTGTCGGAGGGGAGCCGCGACGCGAAGTCTTCGGCAACTGGAACGACGACGGGGACGACGGATTTTTCGCGCGCCTGCGTGCGGTGCCGGCTTCGCCCGAGGTCGAGACGCGCAACGGGATATCCGACATCGCGGCCATCTTCTGCACCTCCGGCACCACGTCGAAGCCGAAATGCGTCGTCTTCGACCACACCGCCTACTGGCTGAGCGGACTGTCGACGCTCGACATGCTGGGCCTCACGGCTGAGGACCGCACCCTCGAATACCGGTCCTTCGGGTGGAATTCCGCCCAGATCCTCAGCCTGATGCCGTTCCTGCAGACCGGGCTCACCATGCACATCGCCCGGCGCTTCTCGCACGGTCGGTTCTTCGACTGGATCCGCGACCATGGCATTACCTTCGCCGCCGGGGTTCCGACGGTGGTCAACATGCTGCTCAACGAGCCGACCGGGATCGTGGCGGAAGACGTGCCCACGCTACGGCTGATGACCTGCTCGACGGCGCCGCTCAGCCCCGACCAGTGGCGCAAGTTCGAGGACATGTACGGTGTCACCCTGCTGCAGCTCTACGGCATGTCCGAGGCGGGCTGGATCTGCGGCAACCGGCACAATCTGAGACGGATGGGGACCGTCGGCCCCCCGGCGAGGCACCAGGAATTCGTCATCGTCGACGCGGACGGCGCGCCGTGCCCGCCCGGCGTCGAAGGCGAGGTGAGCGTAGGCGGGCCGCAGACCAGCATCGCCACGATCTCCCCCGACGGAGAATGGGAGGACCGGACGCACGCGCGCTTGAAAACCGGCGATCTCGCCGTCATGGACGAGGACGGTTTCGTCCGAGTCACCGGGCGGACCAAGGACTTGATCATCCGGGGCGGGGTCAACATCGCCCCGCTGGAGATCGACCATGTCCTGATGCGCCATGACGACATCCTCGAAGCCGCCGCCGTCGGCGTCCCCGACCCGATCTACGGGGAAGAGGTCGTCTGTTACGTGGTCGCCAAGCCCGGCCGGGCGATCGACGAAACCTCCGTCAACGCGCATTGCGCCGACAGCCTGCCGGCGTTCAAATGTCCTAAGGCGGTGACGTTCGCCGATTCGCTGCCCAAGTCCGACCGCGGCAAGATCAGGCGCGATGCGCTGCGCGAAATGTGGATCGAGGCCAGGGGCGGGAAGGACGGGTAAGGCCCAGCCCTTTCCCCGTCACGCCCGGAACAAGTCCATTGCTGTCCGGTTAAGGTTTTCGACCCGGGCTCCGCGCC
>JAPPHW010000110.1 GCA_028820945.1 Defluviicoccus sp. | reverse complement strand
CAGACCGATCTCGCGCACACCGACATGCGGTCGAATTCGCTCGACCTCGTGGGCGACATCATGGCGGTCGCCTACCAGACCCGCGGTCCGGGCGGGCTGATGGATCCGGGGTTCGGGATCGAGCCCGCGGGAATCGAACTGTTCGACGTGAGCGATCCCGAGACGCCGAAAACGATCGGTTTCTTCGACTGCTCCGGGCCGCATTCGATGGGGGTGCACCAGCTCTGGTTCGCCGACGGGAAATACATCCACTTCTCCGGCGGCGCGGCCGATTTCGAGCCCACCCACCCGGCGGATTCGCAGTTCTACCGTTCGATCGACATTTCCGACCCGGCAAAACCGGTCGAGGTCGGCCGCTGGTGGGTGCCGGGAACGCGCGTGGGCGACGACGCGCCGCCGCCGAGTCGACATCCGCAATACGACATCGGCATCCGGGCGCACAACACGAATGTCTATCCGGAGCGGCCGGACCGGGTTTATCTCGCCTATATCGACGGCGGAATCTACATACTCGACATTTCCGAAATGTCGAATCCGACACCGGTCGGCCACTGGAACCCGCACCCGCCGCAGAACGGGTTCAGCCATACCGTCCTGCCGCTGTTCGACCGCGACCTGCTGATCGTCAGCGACGAGTGCATCCAGGACGGCGGCCGCGACTGGCCCAAGCTCACCTGGGTGCTGGATGCGCGGGACGAGAGCAACCTGGTGCCGATCTCGACATTGCCGCTGCCGCCGGTCGAGGAATTCGGCCAGCGCGGCGGGCGTTTCGGATCGCATAACATCCACGAGAACCAGCCGGGCTCGTTCTCGTCCGACACGCTGGTCTTCGGCACCTATTTCAACGGCGGCATCCGCGTGCACGACATATCCGACCCCTACCGGCCGGAGGAGGTCGCGTATTACGTGCCCGCGACGCCCGAGGGCTCGCGCGTCGGCGCCATCCAGCTCAACGACGTGTTCGTCGACGAGAACCGGCTCGTCTACACCGTCGACCGCTTCACCGGAGGGCTCTACGTGCTGGAGCTCGATATCTGAGGGTCGGCGTAGGCCTCGATCCCGCGCGCCTTGAACGGGCCGGAGGGGATCGCGACGCCGTCCGCGAAGCGCTCGAAGACGGGCGGGAGGCCGAGAGAGGCGATCTCCGAACCGGGTGGGCAGCGGACGACCGTCACGCCCGCCCCTTCGAGCCTCAAGAGCTCGCGTTCCCGGCCCGGATCGGGCGCGGCCCGGCCTTCGATCTCGATCGCCAGCACTCCGGTCCCGGTCCAGAAGGCGCAGTCGCAGCGGATCATGTCACCGTCCGCCCGCACGAAGGCGCGCGGCAGCGGCCGCGGCGCGGCGAACGCGAAGGCGCGATAGTCGAACAGCGAATCGAGCGCGCCGAGCCGGGCCCTCAGCGTCTCTTCTTCAGCTTGTACCCGGTCCCGGACATACGCGAAGTAGCGCCGCAGAAACGCGGCTTGCGGCTTCGACCACGGATCGGCGCGGGCGAGCGCATCGGCCTCGATCTGGTGCAGCTCCTCTTCCGGCGCGCCGCGCAGCGGTTGCGGGATCGCGTACTGGCCGTCCTGCAGGCGGAGCGGCGCGCCGGCGGCGCGGTCGATGACGACATGGGGCACCGAACAGCGAAACCCGCCGCTGGGATCTTCCGAGATCCAGCCTTCGCGCCAGCGCGCGCAGCCATAGGGAATTATCAGGCGTTCTGCCGCCATTCGGCGGTCAGTCGACCACCGCGATCGCGTTGATCTCGACCAGGCAGCGCGGGTCGGTCGCGAGTTCGACCACCTGGACGGTCGTGGTGGTCGGCTTGTTGTCGCCGAAATACTCGGCCCAGACCTTGTTGAGCGAGTCCTGGTCGGAGAGGTCGGTCACGAAGCGGTTGGCGCTGACGATGTCCGAGAAATCGGCGCCCACCGCGTCGAGGCCGCGCCTGAGCTGGTCGAGCGCAACGCGCGTCTGCCCCTCCATGTCGGTCGGCATGTCGTCGAACTCTTCGGGGCGGTGGGGATGGTGATGGTAGACCGGCGCCGCCGTCACGCCCGCGAGAAACACCGTCTTGCCGCCGGTCACGGCGATCGCCGGCGCGTAGGGCATCCACATGTCCGGCGCGTCGGGCCAGTGCACATGCTCGATCGATT
>JAPPHW010000374.1 GCA_028820945.1 Defluviicoccus sp. | reverse complement strand
CCGCCATGCGCCTGGCCGTGCAGGATCATCGGGTTGACCGCGCGGCCCACGTCGTCGACCGCGGCGTAGCGCATCACCTCGATGGCACCGGTCTCGGGATCGATTTCGACCTCGCAGATCTGGGTGCCGTAGGGGAAGCCGGGCGCGCTCATCTTCCCGGTATGCTCGGCGGACAGCGTATCCCCCCGCGCCTCGACGGCCTCGGCGACCTCGAAGATCGTTACGCCGCGGTCGGTGCCCAGAATCGCGAACCGGCCGTTCTCGAAGACGACATCCTCGATCGCCGCCTCCAGCATGTCCGCCGCGACGGGCTTGCCCTTCTCGATCGTCAGTTCGGAAGCCCGTCCCATCACGATTCCCGCCATCCGCATCGACCGCGCCGAGTGCGATCCGCCGCCTTCCGGGACGATATCGGTGTCGCCGGTGACTAGGCGGATGCCTTCGAACGGCACCCCGAGCCAGTCGGCGACGCATTGGGCGAAGGCCGTCTCGTGCCCCTGTCCGCTCGACAGGGTGCCGATCGTGATGTCGACCGTTCCCGCGGAACGTACCGCGATCTCCGCCCGCTCGACGGGAAAGCCCGAGGTGATCTCGATCGAGTTGGCAAGCCCGATCCCGCGCAGCCGCCCCCGCGCCTTCGCCTCCTCGCGCCGCGCCGGGAACCCGTCCCAGTCCGCGAGACGGAGCGCGCGGTCCATCGCCTGCGGATAGTCGCCGCTGTCGTAGGTGAGGCCGAGCGCCGTCCGGTAGGGCATCGCGGACGGCGGGACCAGGTTGCGCCGGCGCAGCTCGACCGGGTCGAAACCGTGCTCCCGCGCGGCGAGATCGACCAGCCGTTCCATCGCCAGCATCGCCTCGGGCCGCCCGGCGCTGCGATAGGGCGCGGTCGACGGGGTGTTCGACATCACCGCCCGCGCGCGGACGTGAGCGGCCGGGAAGTCGTAGACGGTCGGCGCCAGCTCCGACGATTTGGTGATCGGCACGAAGCTCACCGTGTAGCCGCCCACGTTGCCGATCAGCGAAGAGCGCAAGGCGAGGAACCTGCCGTCCGCGTCGAGCGCCAGCGCGGCGTCGATCGCGAGGTCGCGGCCCTGATAATCGGACAGGAAGGATTCGCTGCGCGTCGCGGTCCACTTGACGGGACGGCCGAGCCGCCGGGCCGCCCAGAGCGTGACCGCGTATTCGGGATAGGTCCAGTTTCGGGTGCCGTAATTCCCGCCGACATCGCCGGCAACCACCCGCACCCGGTCCTCCTCGACCCCGAAGACGGCAGCGAGGTCGCGCTTCACCCGGACCGGGTTGTCGCCGCCGCAATAAAGCGTGAAGCGCCCGGAACCGGCGTCGTGGCGTCCGACGGTGGCGCGCGGTTCCATCATCATTCCGGTAACCCGCTGCACCCGGGTCTTGAGGGAGACGACATGCGCGGCGGCGGCAAATGCCGCCTCCGTCCTTTCGGGATCGCCGAAATACCCGTCGATGCAGGTGTTGCCGGGGATGTCGTCCCACAGCGACGGCGCCTCCGGCCCGGCCGCCGCGGCGGCCTCGGTGACGGCGTCGAGCGGGTCGTATTCCACGACGATGCGCTCCGCCGCGTCCGCCGCGGCGGCGGGCGTCTCCGCGATGGCGGCCGCGACGATGTCCCCGACGAAGCGAACCCGGCCGTCCGCGACCACCGGCAGTTTCGTGCCGCGCCTGGGCGAGCCGTCCGCGTTTTCGAGGACGAGGTCGACGAGCCCGGCGATCATCGAGTAGCTCGGGACGGTTCCGACCCCGTCGGCCGCCAGATCGTCCGCGGTGAGCACGTCTACCGCGCCCGGCGCCGCTTTCGCCGCCGCGGTATCGATCCCGGCGATGCGGGCGTGCGCATGCGGCGAGCGCAGCATGACGGCGTAGGCCTGCCCTTCCAGGCGGATGTCGTCGGTATAGCGGCCCTGCCCGCGCAGCAGCCTCAGGTCTTCCTTCCTCAGAACGGGCTTTCCGATCCCGCCCGCCTCGACCGCCGCGTCGACCATCGCTTTCTATCCCTCAGGAACATCCGGCGGCAGCATAACCCGAACCGACCGCAAGAAGTCGGCGCCCTGTCCTCTCCCCGCTGTCACCCCGGCCTTGAGCCGGGGTCCAGGGAAGCCGGGCGACGGCGGT
>JAPPHW010000337.1 GCA_028820945.1 Defluviicoccus sp. | reverse complement strand
GAAGGCGAGAGCTATTTCCGCATCGCCGCCTGCCGGCACAGCCCCGACCACCGCCGACTCGCCTACGCCACCGATGTGAACGGCTCGGAGCGCTACCGCATCTTTGTCCGCGACATCGCGTCGGGCGAAATCGTCGACGGACCGGTGGAGGACGCGCGGGGCGATATCGTTTGGGCCAATGACGGGGCGACCGTCTTCTACACCGTCATCGACGACAACCACCGGCCCTGGCAGGTCCGCCGCCGCCGCATCGGCGACCGCGGCGAGGACCCGGTCGTCTACGAGGAGTCCGACCCGGGCTTCTTCGTGGGGATCGGGAAGTCGGAGAGCGGGCGGTTCGTCACCCTCTCGGCGCACGATCACACCACGTCCGAGGTCCGGCTGATCGACGCGGACGCGCCGGAGGGCAAACCCCGCCTCGTCGCGCCGCGCGATCGCGGGGTGGAGTACGACGTCGCCCATCGCGGCGACCGGCTGTTCATCCGGACCAACGCCGGCGGGGCGGTCGACTTCCGGATCGCGACCGCGCCGCTCGACCGGCCCGGGCGCGCCAACTGGACCGGCTGGCTGGCCCACGAGGAGGGCGTCTATGTGCGCGCGCAACGCCTCTTCGCGGGCCACCATGTGCGGCTGGAGCGCGCGGACGGCCTGCCGCGCATCGTCGTGACCGATCTTGCGAGCGGCGAGGCGCACGACATCGCCTTCGACGAGGAAGCCTACGATCTCTCGCTCCTGCCGGGCTACGAGTTCGAAACCACGACCCTCCGCTTCGTCTACAGCTCGATGACGACCCCGAACCGGACGTTCGACTACGACATGGCGAGCCGGGAACGGACGCTGCGCAAGACCCAGGAGGTGCCGAGCGGGCACGACCCGGACGACTACGTCACGCGCCGGCTGACCGCTGCCGGGCACGACGGCGCGCTGGTGCCGGTCTCGGTTCTCCACCGCCGCGCGACCCCGCTCGACGGCACCGCGCCGCTTCTGCTCTACGGCTACGGCGCCTACGGAATGGCCATGCCCGCGTCGTTCTCGACCAACCGGCTCAGCCTGGTCGACCGCGGCTTCGTCTACGCCATCGCGCATATCAGAGGCGGGGCGGACCGCGGCTATCGCTGGTATCTCGACGGCAAGCGCGAAAAAAAGCCTAACACCTTCGCCGACTTCATCGCCGCCGGCGAACGCCTGATCGCGGAGGGCTACACGGCGAAGGGCCGGATCGCCGCCCATGGCGGGAGCGCGGGCGGAATGCTGATGGGGGCGGTCGCCAATCTGAGGCCCGATCTCTTCGCCGCGATCCTGGCCGAGGTGCCGTTCGTCGACGTGCTCAACACCATGTGCGATGCCGACCTGCCGCTCACCCCGCCGGAATGGCCGGAATGGGGCAATCCGATCGAGGACGAGGCGGCCTACCGCCTGATCGCCTCCTACTCGCCCTACGACAACGTGGCCGCCAGGGACTATCCGGCGATCTTGGCGACGGGCGGGCTCACCGACCCGCGCGTGACCTATTGGGAGCCCGCCAAGTGGGTGGCGCGGCTCCGCTGGCTGAATACCGGGGACAACCCGATCCTGCTCCACACCAACATGGAAGCCGGCCATGGCGGCGCATCGGGACGGTTCGACCGGCTCAAGGAGGTCGCGATGGTCTATGCCTTCGTCATCGCCGTTACCAGGACGCGATGACGGCGAGGAGAGCGAGGATTTCGGCGAGGGCGAGCACCGCCGGCAGCGCGCGGCCCGAGGCGGCGGTGCCGGGACGCCGCGCGGCGAAGACGATGGCGCCGGTGGCGACGCCGGCGAGGATAACGGCCGCGAGCCATCCCTGCGGCAGGACCAGGAGCGAAATCGCCGCCGCTATGCCGAGCCCGGCGGCGACGGGTCCGAGGGGCGGTCGGGCGAACGCCGCCGCCTCGTCGTCGGGCGCAGCATGCAGCGCGGCAAGCTGGCAGGCATAGGCGATCGCGGCCGCGCCGATCAGCACGCCGCCCACCGCGCCGGTTCCCGCGGCCGCCGCGATGGCGGTGGCGCGGAACAGGACCACCAGGGCAAGCGCGATCAGGGTCCGCTCGGCACTGGGCGCGCCGTCTTCGCCGCCCGAGGAGACGAGCGATCCGGCGGCCCGCGCCAGCGCGCGCTCGGG
>JAPPHW010000300.1 GCA_028820945.1 Defluviicoccus sp. | reverse complement strand
CGCGACCAGGCGGCGATCATCAAGGGTCTCGGCGCGATCCCCGTGGGCATGCCGATGCCGCAGACCTACAGCGCCATCGAGAAGGGCGTGGTCGACGGCGCGCTGGTGGGCATCTCGACCGTGAACAGTTTCAAGCTGGCCGAGGTGGTCAGGAACTTCATCGTCGACCTGCCGATGGGCTATTCGCCGCAGATGATGGTGATGAACAAGAAGACCTATGCCGGCCTTTCCGCCGACCAGAAAAAGGCGGTCGACGCCCAGCGTGGGCTACCGCTCAGCCTCAAGGGCGCCAAGCTCTACGAGGCGGCGCGCGCGGCGGGCATCAAGACGGTGCGCGACCGGAAAGACACCAGCATCACCGAGCTGAGCGCGGCCGACAAGGCGGCCTGGACCGCGCGTTTCAAGACCATCGTCGATGACTGGGTGAAACGCTACGGGAAATCGCACCCGACCTATCCGCAGATGCTCGCCGACTATCTGGCCAAGGGTTGATGGGCCCTCGCGAGGGTCCGGTCTCCCGGGCCGTCGGCATACTGGTCACGGCCTCGGCGTATATCGCCGGGGCCGTGCTCTTCCTTCTCATGATCCTGACCACGGCGGACGTGGTCGGACGCTATTTCTTCAACGCACCGCTCACCGGAGTCTTCGATCTCACCCATTTCGCGGTGCTGATCATGACGTTCCTGAGCTTCGCCTATTGCGCTTGGCACGGCGCGCATGTGGTCATCGAGCTGCTCTACAACCGGCTCGGCAGGAGCACGCAGCTGGTGCTCGACCGCCTGATCGGCCTGGCCGGCTGCGTTCTGTTCGTCCTGCTCGCGTGGCGCGCTGTAGTCCAGTCGGTCGACGTGCGCGAGTTCGATGAGACGTCCCAGCTGCTGGCGATCCCGTTCTTCCCGTTCTACTGGGTGGTGGCCTTCGGAGCCGGGTCGATGGCGCTCGTGCTGGCGCTCAGGCTCTTCGTGCCGGCGCCGGAAAGCGACGAAGCGGCGTGAGCCCGACGCTGGTCGGCATCCTGGGTCTCGCGGGGCTGTTCCTGCTGATCTTCCTCCGCATGCCGATCGGCATCGCCCTGTCGATCGCGGGCGCGCTCGGCTATTGGGCGCTGAGCGGGCTCGGCCCGACGCTGGCCCTGCTCGGCAGCGTTCCGTTCGAAATCGCCTACAACTACGATCTCAGCATCATCGCGCTGTTCGTCCTGATGGGGAACTTCGCGATGGTGTCCGGGATGAGCCGGGATCTCTACGACATGGCGCGCAGCCTCGTCGGGCACTGGCCGGGCGGGCTCGCCTCGGCCACCGTGGTCGGCTGCGCCGGCTTCGCGGCGGTCTCCGGATCGAGCCTGGCCTCGGCCGTCACGATGGGACGGGTCGCGCTGCCGGAGATGAAGCGCCACGACTACCACCCGCGCCTCGCCACCGGCTGCGTCGCGGCGGGCGGCACGCTCGGCATCCTGATCCCGCCCTCGACCGGATTCATCATCTACGCGCTCTTGACCGAGGAATCGATCGGCCAGCTCTTCCTGGCCGGCGTGCTGCCCGGCATCCTGCTCACCGGCCTTTTCATGGTGACGATCGCCATCCTGACCCGGCTCAATCCCGCGATCGGGCCGAAGGCGGAGCGCCTGCCGTGGCGGGAACGCGTGCGCATGGTGGGCCGGTCGTTCTCGCTGATCGGCATCGTGTTCGCGGTTCTCGGCGGGATTTATCTCGGCGTCTTCACGCCGGTGGAGGCAGCAGCCGTCGGCGCGTTCCTCACCTTCGTTCTCACCCTCGTCCGCGGCAAGCTGACCCTCGGCGTGCTCAGGTTCTGCATCCTGGAGACGGTCAAGACATTCGCCTTCGTCTACCTGATCGTGATCGGCGCCTTCCTGTTCAACCCGTTTCTCGCCGTCACCCAGATCCCCGCCAAGCTCGCCGCCGCGATGCCGGGCCTCGATCTGGCGCCGGTGGCGATCCTGATCGTCATCGTGTTGGGCTACATCGTGCTCGGCACCTTCCTCGAAGGGCTCGCGATGATGGTGCTGACGCTGCCGATCGTGTTCCCGCTGATCAAGGACTTGGGCTACGACCCGATCTGGTTCGGCGCGCTCCTGGTCGTGATCCTGGAGATGAGCCTGATCAGCCCGCCGCTCGGTCTCAACGTCTT
>JAPPHW010000010.1 GCA_028820945.1 Defluviicoccus sp. | reverse complement strand
GGTCCTGCCAATCCATCGCCGGCCCCGTCAGGCGTTGTAGTCGAGCCCCCATGGCGCGAACCGCTCGGGGTCGTCGCCCCATTTCTGGCGTACCTTGACGAAGATGAAAAGGTGCACCTTCCGTTCGAGGACGGTCTCGAGCTCTGCCGCGGCCTGTTCGCGCACCGACTTGATACGCGCGCCCTGGCGGCCGAGGACGATCCCCTTCTGGCTGTCGCGCTCGACAAAGACCGTCTGGGCGATGCGAACGCTGCCGTCGTCGAAGCCCTGCCAATCCTCAGTCTCGACGGTCAGCGCGTAAGGCAGTTCGCGGTAAAGCCGCTCGAACAGCTTTTCGCGGGTGATCTCGGCCGCGAAGAGCCGGTCGTTCATGTCGGAGAGCTGGTCCTCCGGGTAGAGCCAGGGTCCCGGCGGGACCTCCTCGGCGAGGTAGCCGGCGAGATCGGCGACCCCGTCCCCGGTGGCGGCGGAAATCATGAACGTCGCGTCGAACGGGCAAGCCTCGTTTGCATCGCGCGACAGTGCAAGAGTTCGTTCCCGCCGGACGAGATCGATCTTGTTGAGCGCCAGAACGCAATGGGCCCGGGTCGCGGCAAGCGCCGAAAGGATCCGCCCGGCCTCCTCGTCGATCCCTTTCCTTGCGTCGATCAGCAGCAGGCGGATATCGGCATCCGCCGCGCCGGTCCATGCGGCGGCGACCATCGCCCGGTCGAGGCGGCGGCGCGGCTCGAAGATGCCCGGCGTGTCGACATAGACGAGCTGAGCCGAACCGTCGACCGCGACGCCGCTGACGCGGTAGCGCGTGGTCTGCGCCTTCGCGGTGACGATCGACACCTTGGCGCCGACGAAACGGTTGGTCAGCGTCGACTTCCCGGCATTGGGCGCGCCGATCACGGCGACGAAGCCGCAGCGGCGACCGCCGTCCGACGCGGCTTCAGCCACCGGTCGCGGCCACGATGTCGAGCAGGTCTCGGGCGGCGACCTGCTCGGCGGCGCGTTTGGACCCCGCGCTCGCCCGCACGGGCTCGTACCCCGCCACCCGGACCTCAACCGTCAATATCGGCGCGTGCGCCGGGCCGTCGGTGGCGACGAGGGCATAGGACGGGAGGGGCAACGCGCGGGCCAGCGCCCACTCTTGCAGCGCTGTCTTGGGGTCTTGCCGAGGCCGGTCCCCGATCAGCCGCTCCCAGAACTTCTCGACGACCGCCATCGCCGCGCTGTGGCCGCCGTCCAGATAGACCGCCCCGATTATCGCTTCGCAACTGTCCTCGATCATGGATGGCGGCAAGGCTTCTCGGTCGTGGCCCCTCTCGACCCGCAGATGCCGCTGCAAACCGATCTGCCTTCCGATCGAGGCGAGCGTTTCGCCGCTAGCGAGTCGGGCGTGGCGACGGGCAAGGTCTCCAGGCGCTTCGTCCGGATGCGCTTCGCACAGCATGGCCGCGAGCCCGAGCCCGAGAACCCGGTCGCCGAGGAATTCGAGCCTCTCGAGCGAAGGGCGGCGGCCGCCGCGCGCGGCGCTCGCATGGGTCAGCGCCTCTTCGAGCAGCCCGCGGTCGGCGAAACTGTAACCCAGCGCGGCCTCGACCTCCTCCAAGGCAACCGGCCCGGCCAAGACTATTCCACGGAATCGAAGAACCGCTTGAAGCGGATCGTCTTCGGCCAGCGCCAGAATTCCCAGACGCTCGCCGAGCCGTCGATGGAGAAGAAGAGGATTTCGGCTTTCCCCACCAGATTCTCGGCCGGCACGAACCCGACGCCGCTCAGCACTCGGCTGTCGAGCGAATTGTCCCGGTTGTCGCCCATCGCGAAGTAATGCCCCTCGGGCACGACGTAGACCGGCGTGTTGTCGAGCTGGCCCCGGTCGGTGTGTTCGAGGATGCGATGGCTCCGCCCGTCCGGCAGGGTCTCGTCGAATTGCGCGGTGCGGTGCAGACGGCCGAGCTCGTCGATCTCGACAAAGTCCGCGACCCGCCGGCGAACCACCTGCTTGCCGTTGAGGTAAAGGCGGCCTTCGCGCACCTGGATGCGGTCGCCCGGCAGCCCGACGATGCGTTTGATGTAGTCGGTCTTGTTGTCGGTCGGCAACTTGAAGACCGCGATGTCGCCGCGTTCGGGCTCCGACGTCAGGATGCGCCCGGGAATCAGCGGCAGGCTGA
>JAPPHW010000274.1 GCA_028820945.1 Defluviicoccus sp. | reverse complement strand
CACGACCTCGCCAAGGCGATGCTGTTCATCTGCTCCGACGAGGCGGGCTACATCAGCGGTCAGAATCTCGTCGTCGATGGCGGGTCGAGCTTCATCTGAGCGCGGCTTCATCGCGCGCCACGGGTTGTGGGGCGACGAACGGGCGGAGGTCGCGGCAGAGGTTCTGCGCCGCGCCGAGGCCGACGGGCTCCGGCTGATCCGTCTCGCCTGGGTCGACAGCCACGGCGCCGTCCGGGCCAAGGCCGTCACCGTGCCCGCGCTCCGCAAGGCGCTCGTCGACGGCTATAACATCAACGTCGCCACCTCGACGCTCGATGCCTCCGGCGGGCGGGTCTTCGCCTCGTTCACGCAGGGCGGCGGGATGGGCCTCGACGAGATGACCGGCTCGCCCAACCTTGTGCTGGTCCCGGACCCCACCACGTTTCGCGCGCTGCCCTGGGCGCCGGGCGTCGGCTGGATGCTGGGCGATCCGTATTTCCACAGCGGCAAGCCGTTTCCTTTTGCGACCCGCCGGATCCTGGAGACCCAGCGCGCGCGGCTCGAGGAGCGCGGATGGCGCATGATTGTCGGTATCGAGGTCGAATGGTATCTGCGGCGGATCGAGGACGACCGGCTCTCCGATGCCGAGGTCGCGCATCAGGGCAGGCGCGGACGGCCGCTTCCGACCACGGCGATCGAGCCCGGGTTCTCGTACCACTCCGAGACCAATCTCGACATCGCGCAGCCGGTCTTCGATGCCCTGTTCGACGCGTTCGACGGGCTCGGGCTGAAGCTGCGCTCGCTGGAAAACGAGTTCGGCCCCGGCCAGGTCGAATGCACCTTCGAGGCCGACGATGCCGGGCGCGCGGCCGATGACATGGCGCTTTTCCGCACCGCGACCCGGCAGGTCTGCCGCCGCATGGGCTATGCCGCGACGTTCATGTGCCGCCCGGCTTTCGAGGGCCATTTCGCGAGCGGCTGGCATCTCCACCAATCGCTCGCCGACGCCCGTACCGGTGAGAACCTGCTCGTCCCCGCCGACGGCAACCACGCGCTCTCGCCGCTCGGGCAGTCGCTGCTGGCCGGGCTGATCGAGCACGCCGGCGCGGCCAGCGCCTTCGTCACGCCCTCGATCAACGGCTATCGCCGCTTCCGCGCCAACTCGCTGGCGCCCGACCGGGCCGGCTGGGGGGTCGACCAGCGGGGCGCGATGATCCGCGTGATCGGCGGCGCCGGCGATCCCGGGACGCGGCTCGAGAACCGCGCGGGCGAGCCGGCGGCCAACCCCTATCTCTACATCGCGTCCCAGATCGCGGCCGGTCTCGACGGCATCGACCGGGGCCTCGCCGCGCCGTCGGAAGACCACGCCCCCTACGACGCCGAGCGCGCGATGCTGCCCTCCGATCTCGATGCCGCGCTTCGGGCGCTCGACGGCTCGGCCCTGTTCCGGCGCGATTTCGGCGACCTGTTCGTCGACTATTTCATCGCCCTCAAGCGCGCCGAGCTCGACCGGTTCCGGCAATACGGGATCGACCAAGGCGGCCACCGGGAAATCAATCAGGTGACCGAGTGGGAGCAGAACGAGTATTTTGACTTCTTCTGAATGCGTCGCGGCGGGGAGAAAGACGATGACCGGGCTGCGATCGATGAACGGCGCGGCGTCCGGGCCGGCCTGGGACTACGACGAGCTGGTGTTCGAGGACCGCGTGCATCGCGTCCTCTACACCGATCCCCGGATCTTCGACGAGGAGATGACCAGGATCTTCGGCGCGGTCTGGGTCTATCTCGGCCATGAGAGCCAGATCCCGGCGCCCAACGACTTCGTCGCCACCCGCATGGGGCGCCGGCCCCTCATTCTGGTGCGGGATTCCGAAGGCGTGCTGCGCGCGCTCTACAACCGCTGCACCCATCGCGGCTCCACCGTCTGCCGCGAGGCGCGCGGATCGGCGAAGTCGTTCCAGTGCGGCTATCACGGCTGGACGTTTCTCAACACGGGCAAGCTCAACGGCGTGCCCTGGCCGGACGGCTACGCGGACAATTTCGAGGACGAGAAGTTCAACCTCGCCCAGGTTCCGCGGGTCGAGAGTTATCGGGGCTTCGTGTTCGGCACGCTCAATCTCGATGCGCCCCCGCTCATCGACTATCTCGGCGGAGTCGCCGGACCGCTCGACGAATGGCTCGACCGGCA
>JAPPHW010000005.1 GCA_028820945.1 Defluviicoccus sp. | reverse complement strand
TCCATGTGCCGGGCGGGCCGGCCGACGGTTCCCACCTTCCGGTCGTCGTGCCGGTTACCGCACAGCCAGCCGCCTTCCGAGGCGCCGTAGAACTGGAGCAGATCGATCCCGTAGGTTTCCTCGAACTCGCGCCACCTGTCGGGCGAAAGCGGGGCGGAGCTCGACGTCATCAGCCGCAGCGAGTCGATCCGCTTCCGGCCTATATCGACCGGCCGGTTGAGCAGCATGTTGATCGCCGTGGGCACGCCGATCGCGACCGTGATCCGGTTCTCCTCGATCCAGTCGAAGAAGCGGCCGTGCGAGAACCGCCGTGCCATGTGGAGCGTGAGCCCGGTCTGCAGAAAAGGCATCAGCGCGAGGATCTGCGGAGAGAGCCAGCTGAAGGTCCGGTATTCGAGCAGCCGGTCTTCTCCGGTCATCCCGGTGAAATCGAGGCTCGAAAGGCCGCAGAGCCAGAGCCCCAGATGGTCCCACTCCACGCATTTGGGGCGATCGGTCGTGCCCGACGTGGAAAAGATGCAGGCTGTATCGGTCGCGAAATTGGTTCCCCGGGGCGCGTCCCCGCCCTCGCGGCCGCGGACGGCGGCGAACAGCTCGTCCGGTTCGGGGCCGCCGTCGGGCCAGGACGAAAACCGCATCGAAGGGTAGCCCAGCCCTTCGATGATCTCGTCGCCCTTCAGCTCCGCGTGCCACAGCACCAGCCGCGGGTCGATATAGGTGACGATGGCGCGAAGGTGTTCGACGCTCATCTCCACGTGGAACGGGCATGCGATCGCGCCCACCCGCCAGACGGCGAGAAAAACGAGTAGTTTCTCCAACCGTTCGTCCGCCAGCACCACCACCTTGTCGCCGCGGCCGACGCCGGTTTCTTCGAGCCAGCCGGCAATCCGTTCGACCGCCTCCCGCAGTCCCGCGAAATCGATTTTCTTGCGCCCGTCGAGGTCCGCGATCGCGGTCTTTTCAGGGTGCGTCCCGGCGTGCCGCGCCAGCAGATCGGCGACGGTGGAAAAGGGTATGGCGAGGTCGCGGGAAGTCTCCTGCATCGCGCGAACCTAGTCGATTAGCGAGCCGAGTCGAAGCCTCCGCCCCGAACCGGGCAGGACGAATCGGATTCGGACCGTTTCCGGCAACTCCACGATTTCCGAGCGTCGGCGGACGGTTGACTGGCGCCGGCGAGTTCCTATAATTCCGCCGCCCGGATGGGGATACCCATTTTCGGAACCCTGAACCTCATGCCGTAGCTGGAGGCCGCGTCGTGGCGCGAATTGCTGGCGTTAACCTGCCCAACAAACCGATCGAGATCGCGCTCACCTACATTTACGGGATCGGCCGCACCAGCGGGCGGCAGATCTGCGCGAGGGCCAGCGTCGAGGGAACGATGCGGGCCAACGATCTCGCCGACGACGAGCTGGCCCGGATCCGCGAGGTGATCGACCGGGAATTCAAGATCGAAGGCGATCTGCGCCGCGAAACGGCGATGAACATCAAGCGACTGATGGATCTCGGCTGCTATCGGGGGCTGCGGCACCGGCGCAACCTTCCCGTGCGCGGCCAGCGCACCCACACGAATGCGCGGACACGCAAGGGCCGCGCCCGGCCGATCGCGGGCAAGAAATAGCATCGGCCGGCGCATACCGAGGACGAGATGGCACGACAGACTTCCAGCCGCGTTCGCCGGCGCGAGCGAAAGAACATCACCGCGGGCGTCGCGCATGTGAATGCGTCGTTCAACAACACCAAGATCACCATCACCGACGCCCAGGGAAACACGATTTCGTGGTCGTCGGCGGGCTCCCAGGGTTTCAAGGGCTCGCGCAAATCGACGCCCTATGCCGCGCAGATCGCCGCGGAAGACGCCGGGCGGAAGGCGATGGAGCACGGCATGAAGACGCTCGAAATCCAGGTCAAGGGACCGGGCTCGGGGCGCGAATCGGCGCTGCGCGCGCTCCAGGCGGTCGGGTTCTCCATCACCTCGATCCGCGACGTGACGCCCATCCCGCACAACGGTTGCCGTCCGCGCAAGCGCCGCCGGGTCTAGGCCGCGCACCCGTCTCAGAGCCGCGGCCGGTCCGCGGTCCGACCGGCGGCGCGAGCGCCGCCGGGTCACAAACGCCTCTAGGGATCGAAACGATGTCGATTATTCAGAAGAACTGGCAGGAGCTGATCAAGC
>JAPPHW010000350.1 GCA_028820945.1 Defluviicoccus sp. | reverse complement strand
GCGCCCGGTCACCATCGCGCCGGTGAGGTTTTCGCGCTTATAGATCAGGTGGAACAGGATCGCGGCGAGGTGCAATCCGACGAGGCCCAGCAGGACGTCGACGACGAGCGCATGCCACTCCGACGCCTCGCGCGCGAGATCGTAGCTTACCAGGAACGATAGCGGCCCTTCGTGGAGCCCGTCGACATCCGCGGCGAACAGGCCGAGACCGGTCTGCAGCAGCAGCAACGCGAGCATGGCGACGACCGAAAGCCCCCCGAGCGGGTTGTGGCCGCCATAGCGGTCGGGCACGCGGCGCGGCACGGTCCGGACGTAGGCGAGTATCGTCGCGGGGGAGCGGACGAGCGTGGCGAGCCGCGAGGTCTCGCTGCCGACGAGTCCCCACAGGATCCGCGCCACGACCAGCACGAGGAGCGCCTGGCCGGCCGGGATGTGGATGTCGAATTGCCCGCGGCTGCCGCTCACGAAACAGACGACGAACAGGATCGCCAGCACCCAGTGAAAAACCCGCGTCGGACGGTCCCAGATCGGGATTCTTCGCGTAGATTCGCCTTGAGTGTCCGATTCCCGATCTGCCACGTGTCTTTCTTCCTCCTGCTTGGCGCCAGCAGCGGCCGAAACCCGGGCGTCCCCCGCCCTTTGCGGGCCGTCAGGGCTCAGCCTTTCGTTCCAGACCTACAGTTCGGACTCACGGATGTCGGCCAGCCTCATAAGGTGTCTCTGCAAGCCCCGCTTGAGCGCCGTGCCGCCGTGAATCGGTACCGAAATACGGATGTCCGATCCCGCCTTCGCATAGATCCGGTGACTCCCGCGAGTACGCATGAGTTTCCATCCCCGCGTTTCCAGCACGCGGCAGAAGCGTCTGCCGCTGACGGTCTTCAAACGGCGATCTCGACGATCCTGCCGGCCTCCGTAACGTCGAATTCCTCGACATCCACCGACAGGCATCCTTCCACGGCTTCGTATAGGTTGTTCAGAAGCTCTTCGAAAGTCTCTCCCTGAGTCGCGCATCCCGGGATTGCCGGCACCTCCGCCCAATAACCCCCTTCTTCCGCCTCGTGAACGACCACCTTTAATTTCATATCGCCTCTCCCCGGCTCAAGGAACTCGCCTGCGCCGCCGCGTGTCCGGATAACTCGCGCAGACGCGAAGGGCCGATCTGCGCCTCCCTGTCCACAAGAGTCATAGCGCTACTTCGCCTTGGCGAATTCAGAATCGGGCGTTCGAAAAACCGGTCGATCATGGCCAAGGACCAAGGCTCCGCGAAGTCGGCTTCTTCACGTTAGCGCAGGCCCCAACTCCGTTCCACAAGGGGCCGGTGCATCCGGTTCGGTCTCGAAAACCGTGGCAACGCGGTTCTAGCGACTTTTGTCGGTCGTCGTCCCGAATGCTAGGGTCGGCCACCGGAAGACATTGGATTTCCCGAACGGATTGCGGTGACATGATTCGTGCGCACGTCGTCCGCTGTTTCCTGCTCCTTTCCTGTCTGGTCGTGGCGCCGCTCGGCGGCACCGCCGGGGCGCAGTCCATCGAGGAGGCGAGGTCGGCCTATGCGGAAGGCAGGTTCGCCGATGCCGCCCGGATCGGCGCGACCCTCGGCACTTCCGAAGGTTATGCGCTGGCGGCGGGATCGCTGGCGATCCACGGCTATTACTTTGCGTCCGGCGACGAAGCGGAGGCCTTGCTGGAAGAGGCCACGGCGCTGGCGCGGAAAGCGATCCGGGCCGATCCGTCCAACACGGACGCCTATCTGCGGCTCGTCCAGGCCATGGGCCGTCACGCCCAGGCCATCGGCTCGTTCGAGGCGATAAACCGGGGCTATGCCGGGAAGATCCGCGAAGCGGCGGAGAAAGGGCTGGAGCTCGATCCCGAATCGGCGGGTGCCCACGCGGCCCTCGGCACGTGGCACGCCGAGGTGGTGGCCGCCGCGGGTTCGTTCATCGCGCGCATCACGCACGGCGCCCGCGAGAGCGATGCGATCGCCCATTTCGAAGCGGCCCTGAAGCACGCTCCCGACGAGAAACTGGTGAACCTCGAATACGCGCTCGGGCTGCTGATCCTGGACGAGGACGAGTACCGGGGCCGGGCGCGCGAACTGCTCGCCCGCGCCGTCGAACTGCCGGCGAAGGACGCCTACGACCGCCTGCTCCACAAGCGGGCCGTCGAGCGGCTCA
>JAPPHW010000091.1 GCA_028820945.1 Defluviicoccus sp. | reverse complement strand
GAAGCTCCGCAAGGCGGGCGTGCAGGACTACCACCTCCCGCCCGAGTACGCGAAGATCTACATCGACACGATCCTCGGCGCAAAATGGGCCGAAGCCGACGCGCAGAAGTTCACCGTTCCCTTGAGCGTGCTCAAGGCCAAGCTGTACAAGGCGGCCGGAAGCTGATCCCGCCGTCTCGTCCGGCTTGACGCCGAACGCCAGACGCCGCCCTCCGGGGCGGCGTCTTTTCTTGTATATCGGACCGGACGCGGTCGCATCCGGTTGCTCATGTCGAGGGAAGATCGCGACACGGACGGCCAGATCGGCAGACGCCCAGCCCTACTCTGTTGGCGCCAGCACCTCGTTGCGCGACGGGATCTCGACCACCCGGTCGGCTGGATCGCGGGCTATGCCGGGCGGGTCCTCGCCGCGTTCCATCGCCTCGATCGCCTCGCGCAGGCGGCGGCGGAACATGACCACGCCGCGGTCCGAGGTCGCCAGATGCTCCAGCCCATGGCGGGCGATCGCCCGCTGGCTCACCTGCGCCTCCCAGTCGTCCGGCGCCCGCTGGGTCTCCTCGTAGTCGCGCACGACCGGCGCGTCGGGCGGCTGGAAGATCTTCTTGTCCGGATCGATCCGCTCGACATGGAAACCGACCGTGTTCTCATCGTCGACCGGCACCCACCAGCCCATCATGCGCGACCGCTCGGTCTCCTCTGGATCGGTGCCGGTGACCTCAGGCGGAGGCACCGACCGCGCGGTCGGTACGAAGACGGTCGATATCCTGGTCAAGCGGAAGCCGCTGTCGAGATCGGTCGTGCGGATGTAGGACACGTGCCGGTCGGAATTCACGTAGTCGAACCGCGGCAGCACCGACATCACCTCGGAGAACTCGAACAGTCCCGGGTTCCAGCCGTGCAGGATGTAGGTGTGGACCGGGTCGACGGCGTTCTCCTGGAGCTGCAGCCAGTTGCACGCCGCGACCTCGCCGCGGCTGTAATTGCGGTAGGCGAGATACTCCGCCTCCGCGTCCTCCAAGATGTCGTAGCGCGGCAGCAGGGGCTTCCTCTCGAGCGGCCCCATATAGGCGAAGACCAGACCCATATACTCCTCGGCCGGGTACCAGGGCTGGCGAACCTCGTCCCGGTAGCGGCTGTGCGCCGGCTCGCCGGGCTGGTCGAGGCAGCGGCCCTCGTGGTCGTAGAGCCAGCCATGGTAGCAGCAGCGGATGCCGCCTTCCTCGATGCGGCCGTATTCGAGCGAGGTGCCGCGATGCGCGCAATGGGCGCCCAGCACGCCGACGCGCCCCGACTTGTCGCGCCAGGCGACCAGCTCCTCGCCCAGGATTCTCGCGAATTTCGGCAGCTCCCCGAGCTCGGACGACAGGCAGACCGGGTGCCAGTAGCGCCGCATCAGCTCGCCCATCGGCGTGCCGAAGGTCACATGGGTCAGCCTCGAATCCTCGTCGGGGACGATCGCGTTGCGGCCGTAGCCCGACCCGTCCGAATTGCTCATGCGCCCCTCCTCCCGCCCCGCGTCACATCAGGCTGGGCAGCCACAGCGCGACGCCCGGGAAGGCAACCAGGATCAGGATCAGGATGGTGTCGCAGATCAGGAAGGGAAACGCGGCCCCGGCGACCTGAATGATGGTCGTGCCTTTCGGCGCGACCCCCAGCATCACGTAAAGCAATAATCCGAACGGCGGGGTGGTCCCCGCCATCTCGATCGTTATGAGGACGAACAGCCCGTACCAGATCAGATCGAAGCCGAGCGCATGCGCGAGCGGGAAGAAGATCGGCACGGTGATCAGCATCATCGACGTCGCGTCCATGAACATGCCGAGCAGAATCAGCACGACGAACATCATCAACAGGATGATCAGCCGGTGGAGCTCGTAGCTCGTCACCCACTCGATCAGCCCCTTGCTCGCCCCGGAGAAGGCCAGCATCTGGCTGAACACGGTCGAGTTCATCAGGATCAGGAACACCATCGCGGCGACCCGGACGGTCGCCTCGACGGCGGTCTTCATGGACCCGAAGGAGAGAGAGCGAAACAGCGCGGCCAGGATTACCACGCCGAGCACGCCGCAGGCCGCCGCCTCGGTCGGCGTGGCGACGCCGAGGATGATGAAGCCGACCACCATGAAGACGACCAGCCCCATCGGCAGGATGTTGGTCGTCACCATCCTGACCCTGGTGCCGA
>JAPPHW010000130.1 GCA_028820945.1 Defluviicoccus sp. | reverse complement strand
AGATCGACATGCTGCTCGACGACACGGAGGTGCACGTGAAGGCGGGCGACGTGATTATCCAGAAGGGCACCAACCACGCCTGGGTCAACCGCGGCACAGAACCCTGCCGCATGGCCTTCATCCTGATCGACGCGGAGCCCGTTCCGAACGCGGTTTGAAGCGGGGCATAAGCAGATAAGTTGACGGGCGGAAGGCCCGCAAAATTTTTTCCGTCATGCCCGGACTTGTTCCGGGCATGACGAAATGGCGCGCGCCCAGGTCGACAGCGACAGGCGGCGAGACGCCCCTACTCGAACGGCAGCAGGACGGTCGCTCCAGTTGTACGCCGGGCCTCGATCATGCGGTGCGCCTCGGCGGCCTCGCTGAGCGGGTAGAGGTGGTTGACGGCGGGCGCCACCGCGCCGTTCAGCACGACGTCGAACAGCTCTTCCGCCCCGGCCACGAGGTCCTCGCGCCTCGCCATGTAGTGCATGATCGCGGGACGGGTCAGGAACAGGGAACCGCGCGCGCCGAGCTCGATCACGTCCACCGGGTCGGGCGCGCCGGAGGCGTGGCCGTAGCTTGCCATCATGCCGAGCGGCCGCAGGCAGTCCATCGAGCGGCGGAAGGTGTCCTTGCCGATCGATTCGTAGACCACGGCGCAACCCTCGCCGTTCGTGACTTCCTTCACGGTCGCGACGAAATCGCCCGTGCCGTGAACCACCGCGCGGTCGCAGCCGGCGGCGCGTGCCTGTTCGGCCTTTTCCTCCGTGCTGACGGTGCCGATGACGGTGGCCCCGAGATGCTTGCCCCACTGGCACAGGATCAGGCCCATCCCGCCCGCGGCGGCGTGCACCAGGATGACGTCGCCCGGCTCGACCCTGTAGGTCCGCCGGAGGAGATACTGCGCGGTCAGCCCCTTCAGCATCGTGGCGGCGACGGCGCGCGCGTCGATGCCGTCGGGCACCTTGACCGCCTTTTCCGCCGGGTAGATGCGCTCCTGGCTGTAGGCGCCGTGCGGCGGCATGGCATAGCCGACGCGGTCGCCCGGCGAGAGACCCTCGACTCCCTCGCCGACATCGGTGACGATTCCGGCACCCTCGAAGCCGAGCACCAGGGGGAGCGGCGGCACGGGCCAGGGGTGCGGCATCCCGCGCCGGTGGTAGGTGTCGACATAGTTCACGCCGACCGCCTCGTTGCGGATGCGGACTTCTCCCTCGCCGGGCGTGCCGACCTCGACCTCTTCCCAACGGAAGACGTCGGGCGTCCCCTTCTCGTGAATCACCGCCGCCATCGGCATTTCGCATCTCCGCGACTCGTTACATGACGGCGCAGAATACCGGTCGGAAGCGCCGGGCTGTAGGGTTTGCCGAGCTTCCGGCCATCCGACATACTCGCCTCGAAACAAGGCTTGAAGGAGATACGCGCGATGGAGTTTCACGGCCCGTCCACGGTCGAGGAGGCGGTCTCGCTGCTGGCCTCGGACGAGGAGGCTCGGTGTCTGGCGGGCGGCGCGACGCTGGTGGCGATGATGAACGCCGACCTCGTGATGCCGTCCGCGCTGATCAGCCTGCGCCATATCGAGGAGCTCAGGGGTATCTCCGCGGAGTCCGACGGCGGACTCCGCATGGGCGCCATGACGACCCACCGCGAGGTCGCGGAAGCCGCCGGTTTGACCGGCGCGCACGGGCTTCTTTCCGAGACCGCGCGGGCGATCGGCCATCCGGCGATCCGCAACATGGGAACCGTCGGGGGATCGATCGGGCACGGCGACCCGCAGGCCGACTACCCGGGCGCGCTGGTGGCGCTCGACGCCGGGGTCGAGGTGCGGGGGCCGGATGGAACCCGGTCCGTCTCGGCGGAGGACTTCTTCGTCGACTATCTCGAGACCGCGCTCCTGCCGGGCGAGTTGATCGCGGCCGTCACGCTGCCGCCCTCGCCCGCCGGCGCGTTCGGCGCCTACGAGAAATTCGCCCGCGTCGAGGGCGATTACGCGACGGTCTCGGTCGCGGCGGTCGTCGCGACGGAGAACGGCCGCTGCAGCTACGCCCGCGTCGCGCTGGGAAGCTGCGGACCGGCCCCGGTCCGCGCCGAAGCGGCGGAGGAACGCCTGACGGGGAGCGCGCTCGCCGATACCGATATCGCCGAAGCCGCCGCGATCCTGCGCGAGGAATGCGACCCGGTCGACGACGTCAGGGGATCGGG
>JAPPHW010000022.1 GCA_028820945.1 Defluviicoccus sp. | reverse complement strand
TCCCCTGGCGCTGGAAGGAGGGCGACGGCTGCATCGTCCGGCTGGTCGCCATGGTGGACCGGTCCGGCGGCTACCGGATCGAAACCGGGGAGGCCTCGTGATGCTGGTCAAGCGGTTCGAGGACGCCGAATCCTACGAGGCGCCCAATCACTGGGACGTCATCGGGCTGCGGCTGCAGGGTTTCGAGGAGGGCGGCCCGACGAATCAGTGGGTCGGCCTCTCCCACTACCTGCCCGGCGGCGGTGCCGGACCGGATTCGACGCCGTTCGAGAAGGTCTATGTGGTGCTCGACGGCGAGGCGACCCTGACCGTGGGCGGAAGCGAGACGGTTCTGCGCCGCTACGACTCCTGCACCATTTGGCCGGGCGAAGAGCGCAAGATCGAGAACCGGTCCAACCACATCTGCACCCTGCTGGTGGTAATCCCCTACCCGGACGACGCGGCATGAAACCTTCGGAAATTTTCGACGTGAGCGGACGATCCGCGCTGATCGCGGGCGCCACGGGCGCGTTCGGCGCCGTCGCCGCGCGGACCCTTGCCGAAGCCGGGTGCCGGCTGACGCTGACGGGGGGCAATTCGGACGCGCTGGACTCGATCGCCGGGGAATGCCGCGAACTCGGCGCGGCGGTCGCCACGGTAAACGCGCGCCCCGAGTCCGAACGGACAGCCGACAGGTTCGTCGAAAGCGCCGTCGAAGCGCACGGCTGTCTCGACATCCTGGTGGTCGCGTCGGGCGTGAACCGAGTGGCGAAGATCGACGAAATGGCGCCTGGCACCTTCGCCGAGGTCATGGACGCCAACGTCACCCAGTCCTGGCTGCTGGCCCGCGCCGCGACGCGGCGGATGAAGGTGCAAGGCGACGGCGGCAAGATCGTCCTCGTTTCCTCCGCGCGCGGACTGCTGGGACATCCCGCCGGCTATACCGCCTATTGCGCGTCCAAGGCGGCCGTCGACGGGATCGTCAAGGCGCTGGGCTGCGAGCTGGGTCCGACGGGAATCACCGTGAACGCCATCGCGCCGACCGTCTTCCGCTCGCCGCTCACCGAATGGATGTTCGAGGACACGCCGGAATCGACAAAGGTCCGGGAGGGGTTCCTGACCCGCCTCCCGAAGGGCCGGCTGGGCGAACCGGAGGATCTAGCGGGTCCGCTGCTGTTCCTCGCATCGCGGGCATCCGACTTCTACACCGGACACATCCTCTACGCCGACGGCGGCTACACGGCGGGATAGGACGATGATCGCGACCGTAGGCATCGTCGGCGCCGGGCTGATGGGACACGGGATCGCCCTGACATTCGCACGCGCCGGGCTGACGGCTCGCGTCCACGACCCGGCGCCGCAATCTCTGGAAAGCCTGAAAGACCGGGTGGCGGCAAGCATGGAGGCCGTCGGCGAGGCGCCCGCGGATATCGGGAACGCCCTCGACCGCATCGCGACACATCCTTCTCTGCCCGACGCGGTGGCGGACGCCGACCTGGTCATCGAAGCCGTGCCGGAAAAGCTCGACCTCAAACGGTCGGTCTTTCGCGACATCGAAGCCGCGGCGCCCGGGGGTTGTATCCTCGCGTCGAACACGTCGGTCCTGCCGATTACGGAAATCATGGCCGGGCTGACGTCGCGCGAGCGGGCTCTCGGAACCCACTGGTGGAATCCGCCGCACATAGTTCCGCTGGTGGAAGTCATTCGAACCGAGTGGACGTCGGAAGCGGCAATGGACGCAACGATGGCGGTGCTGAACCGAGTCGGGAAGCGTCCGGTGCGGGTGGAAAAGGACGTGCCGGGCTTTATCGGCAACCGCCTTCAACATGCGCTCTGGCGGGAGGCGATCGGCCTCGTGGAGAACGGCATTTGCGATGCCGAGACGGTAGACATTGTCGTCAAGGAAAGCTTCGGACGGCGGCTCGCGGTGCTCGGGCCGCTGGAAAATGCCGATCTGGTCGGCACCGAATTGACGCTCGACATTCACGATGCCGTCCTTGCCGATCTCGAAACGCGTCCCGGGCCTTCGCCTTACCTGGAAGCCCTTGTGCAGAGCGGCCGTCTGGGCATGGACGCCGGCAAGGGGTTTCGCGATTGGACGCCCGAAGCCGCGCGCGCGGTCCGGGAACGCCTGGCGGCGCATTTGAGGAAGCTGGAGACGATCCTGGAGTAGCGCCGACTGACGCGCCAACCGGCCTGCGCTAGA
>JAPPHW010000075.1 GCA_028820945.1 Defluviicoccus sp. | reverse complement strand
TAGCGCTGGGCGGCGTCGAGGCACGACATGAAGAGAATGTCGGCGATGCTGATCTTCTCCCCCATCAGGAATTCCCCGGCCTCGGCGATGCGCCCCTTCATCCGTTGGAGCTGGTGGTCGAAATACTCGATCGCCGCGCGGACGGCGATGGGCGAGGCGCCGTATTCCTGGATCAGGTCGCCGTGCCGCCGGATGTTGTAAATCGCGTTGGCGTCGAGCTCGCTCATGGTGAAGAAGCACCATTCGAGCAGCCGTGCCCGCCCGAGCGTGTCGTCCGGGACGTAGAAGCTGTCCGGCACCGGAAACGTCTCGGTCATGTAGGTCATGATCGCGGCGCTCTCGGTCAGGCAGACATTGCCATGCACCATGGCCGGGACCTTGTGGCGCGGGTTGATGGCCAGGAATTCGTCGGTCTTGGTCTCGCCGGTACGGGGGCCGATCGGGCGGTGCTCGTAGTCGAGGCCGAGCTCCTCCGCGAGCCAAACGGTGCGGTGCGTCCGCATCGTACCGGCGCCCCAAAGAACCAGTTCCTTATCCGTCATGTCGTCGCTCCCAGACCGCCCGCACAGTAGAGCAAGGCCGTTGCAATTCGAACCGGCGGGAATCAACCGACCGCGCGCAGCACGCGAGCGATTTCCTCCGCGTCCGTGACGCCCGCGATAATGACCTGGTCGAGGCCGGCATCCCGGTATTCCCGGACCCGCGCGCGCACGGTCTCCTCGGTTCCGCAAGCGGCGTGGGCGGCAAGCACCTCGGGGCCGATCATCCGCTCCACCCCGGACCAGTCTTCCGCGGCCCAGGCGGCTCGGAGAGCTTCCTGATCGAGTTCGACGCCCGCGGCCTCCAGGTTGGGCCCGTGATGGGCGCCGCGCAGCACGAAGCCCAGCGCCCGCTTCAACTCGGCCGGAGCTTCGCCGATCCGGGTATAGACCTGACCGTAACGCGCCGCGTCGCCGTCGCCCAACCGGGCGATGCACTGGCGCACGAAGGGGACCGACACCGTGGTCGACAGCAGCACCCCGTCCGCTATCCGCCCGGCGAGCGCAAGCATGCGCGGCCCCGACGCCGCAAGCACGATGGGGATGTCGCGCGGCGCGTTGATCAGCCCGCGCCCGCCCAGCCGGTAGATCTCGCCGTTATGGTCGAGGGTCTCCCCGGCATAGAGGCGGCGGCAGATCTCGACGGACTCGGCGATCCGCGCCAGCGGGCGTTCCGCCGCGATCCCCGCGGCATCGAGATCGCCCGGCGCGCCCACGCCGAGCGAAAGCACCACGCGGCCGGGATAGAGCTCGTCGAGCGTCGCCGCCGTCATCGCGGCGTAGACCGGGTGGATCGAGAACGGGCTCAACGCCATCAGCGCGACTTCGAGCCTTTCGGTCGCCGCCAGCGCCGCGCCGGCCAGCGCCACCGGATCGCGCAGGAACAGGTGCGTCGCGATCCACAGCGTCTTCGCGCCGCCGGCTTCGGCCGCGCGGGCCTGCGCCACGATCTCGCGGGCGGGCGAAAAACAGTCCAGCGATACGCCGAGCTCAGACATCGAAACCGTAATGCTCCCCCAGCGCGCGGCGCAAATCGTCGAGGTCCGGCTCGACCGAGGGTACCGAAGCGGGTGCCGCCGTGCCCGCATCCTTGAGACCCGAGGCGGTGGCGACCGCGACGACGGTGTCGCCTTGCCGGATCGTCCCGTCGGCGCCCAGCCGGTCGATGGCGGCGAAGGCCGCGGCCGAGGACGCCTCCACGAACAGCCCGGACTCCCGCGCGAGCGCCGCTTGAGCGCCCAGGATCGCGGCGTCGTCCAGCTTCACCGCGATCCCGTCCGTCCGGCGGAGCGCCAGCAGCGCCTGGGCGGTGCTGCGCGGAATGTCGATGGAGACCGCGACGGAGCCCGTGTCGCGCTCGACGGCGGGCGGCATCGGATCGTCCGTGGACAGCCCGGCGGAAAGCGATCCCGACACCTCCGCCGCGACCAGCCGCGGCATCGCGTCCGTCCATCCCCAGCGCCGCATCTCGTCGAACCCTTTCCACAGCCCGAACAACGCATCGCCGTAGCACACCGGGAGGACGCACCAGTCCGGCACGCGCCAGTCGAGCTGTTCGGCGATCTCGTAGGCCAGCGTCTTGTAGCCCTCGATTCCGATGGGGTTGCTGCCCGCCGTCGGTCCGAAGAAGGGCGAGGTCGGGAACCAGCCGAATT
>JAPPHW010000190.1 GCA_028820945.1 Defluviicoccus sp. | reverse complement strand
GACTCGTCGAGATCCGTGCCGTGCGCGTCGTTGAGCGCGTTGATCATGAAGTCGATGTTCTCGTTGGTCACCGTGCGGCCGAACACGCAGAGCCCGAGCGAATCGGCGGTCGCGCACAGCGTCTGCACGTCGAAGCTCGCCTCGGTCAGCTCCTCGGTGGTCTTGCCGTCGCAGACGAAGGCCGGGATGTTGCCCGTCGTGTGGTCGGCCCCCTGGGCGGTGACCATCATCGAGATGCCGGTGACCTCGATCACCCGCGGGTCGTAGGCGCTGATGCCCTGGCTCTTGATCACCGGCACCCGGGCCACCCTGTAGTGCTCGCCCACCCGGCGGGTTCCCTGGGCGAAGATCTTTCCCCGTTCGGTCCCGTCGCGGATGTCCTGGAGCACGTCGGCCATGAAGCCGGGGTCGCCGAAGGCGCCGAGCCCGGCCTCCATCAGCACGCCGATGGTGGCGCCGATCTCGATCGAATCCACGCCGAGGTCATTGGCGATGTGGTTGAGCCGGGCGACGTCGTCGGGGTCCTCCAGCCCGCAATTGGTGCCCATCAGCCCGAGGGTCTCGTATTCCAGCGGCGAGACGATCTCCTCGCCCTCCGGCCCGGCATAGATGTTCGAGCAGCGGATCATGCAGCCCGGCATGCAGGCGTGCGTCGGCTCGCCGCCGCGAGACAGGTTGCGCTCGCGAATGTGCTCGCCGCCGAGCTTGAAGGTCTCCTTCTCCTTGTCGACCAGCTGGCCGGAGGAGAAGTTGCGCGTCGGCAGCCCGCCGATGGTGTTGGTGAAGTCGCCCACCATGGCGGTGCCGAGGTTGCGCAGCGCGTTGATCGCCGCGTCCGCGTCCAGCATCTTGTTGTAGTCGCGGACCGAGCCCATCAGCTTCTTGCGGTCGTGGAAGGTCGGCATCCTGTCGCGGTCGACGACGATCGCCTTGACCTTCTTGCTGCCCATCACCGCGCCGACGCCGCCGCGCGCGGCGATGCGGACCGGCCGGCCCTCGGGATCGGTGAAGGAGATCCCCGCGATCAGCCCCATATATTCGCCGACCGGCCCGCACAGGCCGAGGCTCACCTTGTCGCCGTATTTCTCGAACAGCAGTTTCGCCGCTTCGATATTGCCCTTGCCGAGATAGGGCTCGGCATCCTCGAAGGTGATCTCGCCGTCCTTGTGGATGTAGATCACCGTCCACTCGTCCGACGCGCCGTAGAGGTTGAACCCGGCGATCTCGAGCTGACCCAGGGCGAAGGCGAAGGTGCCGCCCGAGTTCGCTTCCTTGACGCCGCCGGTCAGCGGGCTCTTGCAGCCGATGGAGAGCCGGTTCGCGTTCGAGAAATTGGAGCCCGCGAACGGGCCGGCGGAGAAAATCAGCGGGTTCTCGGGCGACAGCGGGTCCACTTTCGCCGCGCCCTTCTCCAGCAGCGTCTTGGCGATCAGGTGCCGGCCGGCACGGATAATTTCCTCGCCGTGCAGTTCCTCGGTCTCGATGGACCGGTCGCCGAGGTCGATGTGAAGATATTTTCTCATTCTGTCCGCGTCTCCGGGTCACACAGGATCGTTTGCCATATTGCGGGAATTTGCCCGCCCTATTCCAGTTTTTTTACCGCGCCCGGGATTTGCCCGGCCCTTCGTCGGCGTATTCCAGCCACATCGTCTTCAACGCCTCGCGCCGGATCTTGCCCCGGTCCGACTTGGGCAGGTTGTCGACGAAGAACACCGACTTGGGCAGCTTGAAATCCGGCAAATGCCGGGCACAGCCCGCGATCACGCTTTCCGGGTCCGCCGGCGCGCCCGGCCGGACGACGACGAAGGCCGCGATCTCCTCGCCGTAGATCGGATCCGGAACGCCCACGGCGGCCGCCTCCTCGATTCCCGGCAGGCGCATCAGCACGCCGTCGATTTCGAGCGGCGCGATGTTCACGCCGCCGCGGATAATGAGGTCCTTGACCCGTCCGGTGACGGTAACGAAGCCGTCTTCGTCGGCGACTCCGATGTCGCCCGTCCGAAACCATTCGGTAAGCCGGGTCGGGCGCATATCCTGGTATTCGCCGGAAGGGGCGATCGCGGCGACCGCCGTCTGGGGCCCGCGAATCGCGATCTCGCCTTCGACACCGGACGGGCAGGCGCCGCCGCCCGGGTCGAGGATCGCGAACTCCATGTGCCGGGCGGGCCGGCCGACGGTTCCCACCTTCCGGTCGTCGTGCCGGT
>JAPPHW010000421.1 GCA_028820945.1 Defluviicoccus sp. | reverse complement strand
CGAACTGCGGCAGGTAGATGACGTCGTCGAGCTCGAAGAAGGCCGCGACCTCCGCCGGGACGACGCTCATCCCGCGGTGGATGTTGGCCACCAGATCGGGCGTCTTGTCGCCATAGGGGTTGGGATCGGCGTCGGTGACATCCTCCGGCTCGAGCGTCGCGACCCATGCCAGGGTTTTCCTCGCATTCGCCGGACGGTGGCGGGAGGGCTTCCCCGGCAGCGGGTCGGGAAGCGGCCGCGGCGGGATACCCAGCCCCTTCGCCAGCGTGTCCAGCGCCGTCGCGACGGAGACCACGCCCACGATCTCCACATACTCCGTCTCAGAAAGCCCGCCATCGATCGCGCGGTCGAACCAGGATTCGGTCAGCCGCCCCGAATCGGTCCGGATCCGGTGAACGACTTCCACGACGTTGTCGGGCAGGTCGCACGTCGAATCGTGGGTTCCTTCCACGTTGAACGGAGACAATGCGGCCGCGCGTTCGCGGCAGAGCGCGCAATCGAGGGCTTCGCGGCACGCTTCGACCATGGCGAGCCTTTGCGCGCCGTCCCACCAGGTGCCCGGGCCGGCGAGGTGCTTCCAGGCGCGCTCGTAAGCCCGGTCGAGGTCGGCGCGAATCGCGAACGGCGCGAGGTGGGACAGTCGTTCGCCGCTCATTCCTCGCTCTCCCCGCGCTGCCGCCGCCGCTCGATGGCGTCGCGGCGGGCGATGAACAGCAGCGCCCCGATTATCACAGCGGTTCCCGCGGCCGACCAGATGTCGGGTATCTCGGAAAACACGACGAAGCCGAAGAACGCCGCGAGCGGCATCCGCAGGAAGTCGAGCGGCGCGATGATCGTCACTTGGCCCGCGTCGTAGGCGCGCGCGAGAAAATTCTGTCCGACGCCGCCGAGCACGCCCGCCGCGATCAGCCACCCGAACTGCTCCAGGGTCGGCGTTTCCCAGGTAAGGAGGGCGGGCGGCAGCAGGAACAGCGTGCCGAAGAGGAAGAAGTAGAACACGATGCGGGCGGGCGGTTCGGTCGCGGACAGGCTCTTGAGCGAAATGATGGCGCCGCTGGTGAGCACCGCGCTCCCCAGCGCGATCAGCATCGCATGGTCGACCTCGCCGTGCGGCTTGACGATCATCACCACCCCGACGAAGCCGGCGATCGTGGCGAACGTGCGGTCGCGGCGGATCGCCTCGCCCAGGATCAGCCCCGAGAGCAGGATCGACCAGAACGGCGAGGTGAACGAGAGCACCATCGTGTCCGACAGCATCAGCCGTCCCACCGCGTAGACGACCGCCGCGAAGGAGGCGATCCCGAAGAAGGCGCGCAGGAAATGGACCTTGAGGCGCCGCGTCGCGATCCCCGGCCGGCCCACGCGGATAAGCCAGGGAACGAACATCGCCAGCGCCGTGACGGTCCGCATCAGCGCGACGACGAAGAACGGGAGTTCGGTCGCCATCTGCTTGATGATCGCGAACATCGCCGTCAGCAGGGTGACGGCGAGCAGCATCCAGAGGATGCCGCGCAGATTGTCGAGCTTCGGGCGGTAGGCGACGGGACCCGGCGCCCGCTTGTCGTTCACCGCTTTACCGCAGTTTCGCGCGGGCGAGCCGTTCGAGCCAGCGGACGATTTCGGTGTGGTCGCGCCCGGGCTCGAGGTTCTCCCGCGCCTGGGCCCAGATCTGCCGGCTCAGCGCGGCGAACGGAACGGCCGTCTCCGTATCCCGCGCAAGATCGAGCGCGATGTCGAGGTCCTTGACCATCAGGTCCAGGGCGAATCCCGAATCGAAGCCGCGCGAGAATACGAACTGGGCGAATTTGTTGCGCGTCGAGTGGTTCATGCCGGTCGACGAGTTGACGATTTCGGCCATCGTCTCCGGCTCCAGGCCGAACCGTTTGCCGACCAGGAATGCCTCGGCCGCGATCAGAAAGCCGGCCGCGCTGATCGTGTTGTTGAGCGCCTTGAGCGCGTGGCCCGAACCGACGGGCCCGGTGTGAACGACGCGCTTTCCCATGGTCTCCAGCACCGGCCGGCATCGCTCGACGAGCGCCTCGTCGCCGCCCGCCATTATGGTGAGCGTGCCCTCGACCGCGCCCTTGCGTCCGCCTGAGACCGGCGCGTCGACAATGCCGATCCCGCGTTCCCGCAGCGAAGCGGCGAGCTCCACCGTGCCGGACGGTTCCGACGAGCTCATGTCGACCAGAATGCCGCCTTCCGC
>JAPPHW010000066.1 GCA_028820945.1 Defluviicoccus sp. | reverse complement strand
GAGGCCTGGGTGGTGGTCTCGTGGCCGGCGAACTGCATGAGGAACATGACGTTGGCGAGATAGTTCACGGTGAAGCGCGACGGGTCCTCGCGGTGGAGCCGCACCATGTCGCCGAGATAGTTGTCGCCCGGGTCCTCCAGCGCCGCGTCGACGAGCTCCCTGGTGAACGCCCAGTGCTCGCCCATGTCGCGCATCATCGCGACCTGCTGGTCATCGTCCGGCCGGCCCCAGTTGACCACGGCGCGGGCCGAGCCGAGGCGCTTGACGAACACCGCGTCGTCGTCGCGCGCGCCGAGGAAGATGAAGATCGCCAGCGCCGGCACCTCGTAGAGCATCTGCGACACCAGCTCGGCCTCGCCGTCGCCGGCGAACCGGTCGATGTAGCGGGTGACGATCGCCCGGATGCGAGGCTCGATCTCGGCCACCCGCCGGGGCGTGAAGGCGTCGCCGAAGATCTTGCGGTGCTTGAGATGGGTCTCCGGATCCTCGTCGACCAGCGAGGGCTCGATGGCGATGTCGAGCCCGTCGCGCACCCTGGCGGCGGCCGGGCAGAGCGGCGTCACCGGGTGACGCGCGAGCGCGGCGGAAAAGGTCTCGGGATCGCGGAAGACGGCGACGATGTCCGCGTGCCGCGCGACGACCCAGTAGCCGGTCTCGGGGCTGTGGAACACCGGCTCGTCGTTCCGCGCGCGCTCGAAGAACGGGTAGGGGTCGGCGAGATAGGTCTCGGAGAACGGATCGAACCCGGCGGCCAGCGCGCTCGCCGGGCAGGCGCGCGGCGGCGCGTCTTCCGGGGCTTCCGGCTCCGACTGGAACATCCCGAGCTGCTTGAACGTAGACATGGGCTCTCCCCCCTGCCGGCGCATTTTGCCGGCTCGGCGCCGCGTCCGCCATGGGAGAGGCGCCGATAGACATTTCCGCGACGCGAAACGACGACCGCAACCGAAGGAGGAACGACATGCGGACAGCAAATGCCTACAGGAATGACGACACGCGACATGCCGTCGACACGGACCGCATCGACCCCGATGCGCTCAAGGCCGCCCGGGAACGAAGGGGGCTGACCCAGGCGCAGCTCGCCGACGCGCTGGGATGCGGCAAGGAGACGGTAAGCCGGTGGGAGCGCGGCCGGTCGCGCCGGCTGCACCCGCGCCACCGCGAGTCGTTGTGCGCCGCGCTCGGGGTTGGGTGGGACGCGCTGGCGAATGCCGATCCCGGCGCGCCGGACGGCATTTCCGGCGACGAGGTCGACACGGCATTCCGTCTCGCCGCCGAACGCTACGGCATCGGCGTGCGCGACGTGATGGAGGCCGCGCCGCTGCTCTTCGTCGTCGCCGCCGAGCGGAGTCTGATCGAGCGCGGGCGGCGGCTCGAAGCGGCGCGCGCGGAAGCGGAAAGCGCCGGGCGGGCGCTGGCGGACAAGGCGCCCTGGCTCGGCCGGGCCGTCGAGGAAGCGGTCCGCAAGGAGGAGAGATCGATCGCCGAAAACGACATTTTCGGCCGCCTCGTCCGGCCCGAGGGGGACGGGGACGACGACCGGGGACCGTTCGCGCGCTACCTCCGCGACCTCGTGAAGGACCTACCGGAGAGCGCGGCGGCCCTGTTCGCTCCGGCCGCGGACGACGCCGCCGATTCCCCCGGGACCGCGGAGGAGACGAGCCGCGAACCGGCCGAAGCCTGGGACGAGATCAGCGAACGGAGGCGGCTCAGGCCGCATTTCATAGCGGGCCGGATCACCGTCAGGGAGTACCTCAAGGCGCAACGCGAGCGAGACGAAGCCGGCTTCCGGCAATGGGTGTCCGAGGCCCGCGCCCGGGCCGAACGGGAAGCGCGCGGCGCCTCGCCCGGGCCGGCGGGGACGTAGCCCGGATTCCTCGCCAACGGCGGAGCAAATGCCTGCACTGTCGCCGCCCTCCCACTGTCACCCCGGCCCTGAGCCGGGGTCCAGGGGGGTCGGGCGGGCCCGCGGCGGGTCACGACAGGCCGTAGCGCGCCTCGGCGGTGGGCGGGCCGTCGCAGGCGATGCGGCCGGTCTCGACCATGTGCTCCAGGTGGGCGAGCGTCGACCGTCCGGCGGCCCAGTGCATGCGCTCGGGCAAATGCGCGTACATGCGCGCGACCATCGCGGGCACCGTCGTCTGCCCGTCCTCCAGGCAGCGCAGGATCTGGCCCTCGCGCATCCGCCGGTGCTTGAGATAGGCGCGGA
>JAPPHW010000105.1 GCA_028820945.1 Defluviicoccus sp. | reverse complement strand
GGGGGGGGGGGGGGCCCCCCCCCCCCCCCCCCCCGGGCCGGCGCCGCGCGCGGGGCCAATAAAAACCTCGTGGATGGGCGGCCTGCGCCCACCATGACGGTGGAAGGGGGCGGCAGCCGGCGTTTCAGCGAACCGGGACCGAGTCAGCGCCGTCCCTCGCGGCGCAGGGCGGCGGGGGTGAAGTCGCGGGACCGCAGGTTGGGGTCCCAGGTGCACATCGGGAACTCGTTGTCGAGCCCGAAGGCGAGGTAGCGCCCGGCCTGGAGATCGGTGTGCACTTCGAGCGTCGGCCACACCAGCGGCTTTTCGTAGTAGTTGATCGCGTGCGCCTCCGATACCCGCCACAGCTGGTCGCGATTGTCGTAGATGTCGGCGACCAGGATCTGCCACGAATCCTCGTCGATATAGAAGGTGCGCCGCTTGTAGATGTGGCTCGCGCCCTGTTTCAGCGTCGCCTCCACCACCCAGACCCGGTGGAGCTCGTAGCGCAGGAGCTCCGGGTTGACGTGGAGCGGCTTGAGGATGTCGGCAAAGGCGAGGTCGCCGCCGTGCAGGCGGTAGGAGTTGTAGGGCACGTACATCTCGCGCTTGCCGAGGAGCTTCCAGTCGTAGCGGTCGACCGCGCCGTTGAACATGTCGAGCTGGTCCGCGGTACGCAGCCCGTCCGACGACGTGCCGGGGTTGTCGTAGGCGATGTTGGGCGCCCGCCGCACCCGCCGCTGGCCCGGGTTGTAGGTCCATGCGTTGCGCGGCTCGCGGACCTGGTTGATCGTCTCGTGCACCAGCACGATGTCGCCCGCGAGCCTGGCCGGGGCGAGCGTCTTCTGCTTGAACAGGATCATCCTGTTGCCGAGCTTCTCCACCGTCATGCCCGGAAGCGAGTAGCGCAGCTCGATCTCGAGGCTCTGCTTGACCAGCGTGTAGGCGCCGCCGCGGGTGACCGCGGCCTGGCCGATGACGCACGCCACCGACTCGCCCCGGTAACGCAGCAGATGGTTCCAGACCGCCTCCAGCCCGTTCCCGGGGATCGGGAACGGGATGCCGATCACCGCGCCGGCGACGCCGTTGCCGCCGTCGACCAGCTTCGCGGTGGCGGCGATCCCGCGGGTGGCGTCGTAGATGCGCCGCGGGACGGAAGCGCTGCGCCGGGTCGGGTAGACCGGCATCCTGAAGCTCGAGTAGGTCTCCAGCATGCGCTGTAGCCCGACCGGAACGCGGTCGCGATGCCGGTCCAGGTTCGCGGCGTCGATGACGAAGCGCGGCCTGTCGCCGGGATAGGGATCGCGGTGATGTTCGCCCACCTTGTAGCCGGCCGGCGGTTCGACGATCCCGCCGGTCCATTCCGGGACGGTGCCCTCGGCGTTGCCGGCCCGCTCGCCGCCGAGCGGGGTGAGGTCGGCGCCGAGCCGCGCGATCTGGTCGGCGGGGATTTCGGCCATCGCCGGGGAAGCCAGCGCGCAGCCGAGGAAGAGGGCGGCGCCGAACGGAAGCGATTTTGCAGTCATGGCTCCGGTCCTCAGAACGAGTACTTGACGGAGAGCGAGACGAAGTCGCGGTCGGCCAGATCGTTTCCTTCGCCGCCGTAGCGCGTGTAGGAGAGGTCGGCCTGCCAGCGGCTGAGATAGTCGGCCCGCAGACCGATCGTGATCGCGGTCCGGCCCTCCACGAACGGTCCGCTCGGCGCCGGGCTGTTGCCGCTCACGTCGTGCAGGAACTGCGCGTAGGGGTAGAGATTGGCGCCGCCGACAGCATCGTTGTAGTCGAGCCGCGCCGCTAGCCGGTAGCCCCACGAGGTGGCGTCCGCGTCGGCGGCGGCCACGTTCCGGGCCGAGGTAAGACCGCCGGCGGGGCTCTCCAGGGGCTCGTCGGGCATGTCGTGGACGTGCATCAGCCCGGCTTCCCCGACGAAGACGAGCGCGTCCGCGCCCGCCATGGGCCCGAACACCCGGGTGGCGGTGGCCTGCACCTGGCTCACCTCGCGCTCGACATAGCCCTCGACTTTCGAGGGCCGGTACGAGGCGAGATAGGCTTGGCGCTGGGCGTCGGGCAATCGCAGCGCGATGAATACCGGCGCGAGGCCCTCCTCCAGCACGGATCGCTCCGCCCTCTGCAGCGGCGCATTGGGGCGCAGGGAATATTCCCCCTGCAGCGCCCAACCGGAAGCGCCCAGCACGGTGTTGAAGCTCAGCCCGAAGAGCTGGATGTCCTCGGC
>JAPPHW010000371.1 GCA_028820945.1 Defluviicoccus sp. | reverse complement strand
GGCCGGTTGCCGCGACCGATGATGTAGACATCGCGGGTTCCCCGCGTGACCAGCAATGCGGTCTTCGCACCGGTGCGTTCGATCAGCGTGTTGATCGCTACCGTCGTCCCGTGGATCAACACTTCGGCCTTGGCGAGGTCGAGGCCGCTTTGGCCGATGCAGTCGACGATGCCTTGGGAGAAATCGTTCGGCGTGGTCAGGCTCTTCGCGTGGAAGAACCGACTGGTCATTGGATCGAACCCGACCAGATCGGTGAACGTTCCGCCGATATCGACCGCCAGAAATGTCAAGAGGGACCGCTCCCTTCCTTTCGCGCCGGTCGATGGTACTCCGCAAGCTCGACCGCCATAAGCCTCCCGATTGCGGGCACCATCGCCTAGAATCGCTTTCAAGCCTCGGTCGGGAATTGGTTTTGGATTGCGATGAACATCCTCTCGGAGTTGGGTGAGTTTGCCGCCAGCGCGTCGATCGGATCGCACGACGCGAGGCCTCGGGAACTCCAGCGCCGACATTTTCTCGACGCCGTGACGGCGATGATCGCGGGCCGCACCGTGGAGGATGCAACCGCGCTGGCCGACCTCCTGTCCGGACACCCGCTGGGCCGGCGTGTCGCCGAGGCCCGGATGAGCGAAGTCGACGACATCCACTGCGCCTCTTGCGTGACGCCGTCGTCCGTGGTCGTCCCGGCCGCGCTGACCGCCATCGAGCGTGGGCCGGACGCGGACCCCGCGCGTCTCGCCGATGCGCTGTGGGTCGGCACCGAGCTGATGACACGCTTGGGCGCCGCGATCGACGGTGCGCGCATCCTCTATCGCGGCATCTGGCCGACCCGTTTCTGTGCGCCCTTCGGCATCGCGGCGACGATGGGCCGGCTGTTCGGGCTCGATGCGGAGAGGATGACGAACGCGCTTGCCATCTCGCTCTGTCTCGCGTCCGGCGCCGTCGGCCGACGCGACAGGGCCCGCGCGCCGCGCTGGCTGTTGATCGCGCTCGCCGCCGAGCAGGGCGCGCAAGCGGCGCGGGCCGCGCGGGCCGATTTCGGCGGGGACGCCGGTCTGCTCGATGGGCCGAACTGGCTGGCGAACACGCACGGCATCGCCGTGGATACGCCGCGACTTACCGAAGGGCTGGGCGACGCCTGCGTCTATGAGGAGCTCAGCCTGAAGCCGTTCTGCTCGGCCAAGCAGGCGATTGCGGCGACTGACGCGGTGCGCGACCTGCTCGCCGACGGTCTCGATCCCACTGGGGTCGAGTCGATCGAAGTCCGGGTACCGCCGCCCTACGCAGCGATGATCTCGCGGCAGGCGGTCGCCGGGGACCGGACCTCCACCCTGGTCAGCGCCGCCTACCAGATCGCGCTGGCCGCGCTGCGCCCGGAGGCCATGTACGACGTCGGGCGCGCCGATATGCCGTTAGACGAAGAAATCGTGTCGCTCGCAGGCAGGGTCGCGGTACGCGGGGACGACTCACCCGGCCTGATGGCGCATTTTCCGGCGCGGTTTCCGGCTACGGTCGTCGTGAAGGCTGCGGGACGGACGTTCGAACGGCTCACGGTCGAGGCGACGGGCGATCCCGGACGGCCGCTCGACGACGAGGCGCTTCGGATGAAGACAGAGCGCATCCTCGCGAATGCCGGGCGCCGCGGTGTCGCCGAGAACCTGCTGGAGCTCGCCGGGTCCGCACTGACCGACGCCGCAGCTGCGGGCACGCTGGCAGCGACTCTCGCGGAACTCTCCGAGCCGGGCTGATTCGACTTGGCGCCGGACGACCGGTCAGGACCCGAAAACGAATGGCGTCCCCAGCACGAGCGGGCCGTTGGGACCGTCGTAGCTTGCGGTCACCGAGACCACGGAGCCCGGGGGTAGTACCGCCCGCGGGTTCGTTTCGCTGGCCACGGGAGTGAGCGGGTTGGATCCGCGGTTCGCCTCGGCCGACCATGACCGCAGGCGCGCGTCCTGAACGGCGCCTTCCAGCGCTTCGCGAAGCCCGGCCGCCGATGGAACCGGGTCGAGCGCGCGCCGCAGAGAGGCGTGGCTCTCTGCGTCGATCCCGGTTCGAGTGAGAGTATGCGTCACCCTGATCCAGTGCGTCTTGTAGGCAAGCGACAACTGGACGGCCGCCCTGTCTCCCAGCGCGATATCCGTCTCGGGGCGCACCAAACCGATATCGCGGTCGAGATCGGGTGCGATGGAGATCAGAACCTCTTCCGCGCCGT
>JAPPHW010000002.1 GCA_028820945.1 Defluviicoccus sp. | reverse complement strand
TCTGGCTGGTCTCCTTCATCCGGCAGGCGACCACCCGCGTGCCGCGCGGCGAGAACCACGGAAAGGTGCTGGTCAACCACAACATCGTCACCGGCATGCGCCGGATCGGCGACTGGACCGGGAAGGACACCACCATCGACGTCGCCTCGGTGCGGAACGACAAGGAAGAGGGCTGCGCCGTCCTCGTCCAGGCCGGCAGGACGGGGCCGATCCTGGGCGCCGCGCCGTGCCGGGCGGCGAGCTCGTGAGCGGAACCTACGCCGAGGCCGACGGCGTCCGCCTCTACTGCGAGGAGACCGGGACCGGCTATCTGATCGTGTTCGTCCACGAGTTCGCGGGCGACACGGCGAGCTGGGAGCCGCAGGTCCGCTATTTCAGCCGGCGCTATCGCTGCATAACCTACAACGCGCGCGGCTACCCGCCGTCCGACGTGCCGGAAGACCCCGATGCCTACGGACAGGCGAGGGCGGCGGACGACGTGGCCGCGGTGCTCGACCGCTTCGGGATCGAACGCGCCCACGTCGTCGGGCTTTCCATGGGCGGCTTCGCGACGGTCCATTTCGGGCTGCGCCACCCGGCCCGCGCGCGGTCGCTGGTGGTCGCCGGATGCGGCTACGGCGCGCCGCCCGAAACCCACGCCGAATTCGTTGCCAGCGCCCGCGCCAACGCCGACCGGATCGAAGAGATCGGAATGGAGGCCTTCGCCCCCGACTACAGCGAGGCCGAGGCGCGGCTGACGCTGAAACGCAAGGACCCGCGCGGGTTCGACGACTATCTCGAACAGTTCGCCGCCCATTCGACGCTGGGCTCGGCAATGCACATGCGCCACGTGCAGGGCGGCCGCCCCTCGCTCTGGGATTTCGCCGGGCCGCTCGCGGATATGCCGATGCCGGTGCTGGTGGTTTCGGGCGACACCGACGGAGATTGCCTGGAAACCGGCATCTTCCTGAAGCGCACCGTCCCCGATTGCAGCCTCTGGATCGCGCCCGACACCGGCCACGCGGTCAACCTGGAAGAGCCCGACGCCTTCAACCGCGAGCTAGCGACCTTCTTCGCGGCGGCGGAGGGGCGGAGCGCGGCTTAGATATACCCCAGGAAATACGCCGCGCCGGGCAGGCAGATCGCCATCAGGACACACCACCAGATTATCGCGGTCCTGAGCGGGATCGGCCGGCCCACTTTGCCGTCGGGGCGCGCGAGGTGCATCTTGACCGCCTGCCTGATGCGCCATGTGTCGGTCACGGTCGCCGTGTCCTGAGCCGCGCGCCGATCATTGCACCCGTTTCGCCCGCGCGCGGCCGGCATCGGTCTCGGGCGCGAGGAAGATGTCGTCGACGCTGAGCCGCTGGCGGATCAGCCCGCAATCGTGCGAATAGCCGATGGCGGTCTCGAGGTTGCGGCGGTTGGCCTCGTCCAGCCCGTACTGCCACGGGTCCTCGCCGCCGAAGAAGGCGATCTCCTCGTCGCGGTAGGAATTGTACCAGGCGAGCGGCACGATCCGGGGGTTGCGGAGCCGCGCATAAGATGCCGCCTTCGACGCCTCGAACGCGTTTATCAGGTTCCGCGCGAGCCAGGGATGGGCGTCGACCAGCTCCTTCCGGATCGCGGTCACATGCATGATCGGGAAGATTCCGGTGCGCCTGAAATACTCGCGTTCGATCTCGGCGTAGTTCTCGAACAGCCGGCCCACCCGGGGATCGCCTTCGACGATCGGGTCGATCACGTCGGCATGCAGACAGGCGTCGATCTCGCCCTCGGCCAGCATGTCCTCGACCCTCTTGCCGGCGGGCGCGCGTTCGAGCCTGAGGCCCGGCCCCGGCGTGAACTCGACGTCCTCGATCAGCTCGGAGACCCATTGCACCTCGGTATGGGGCACGCCGTACTCGTGCTCCAGAATGCCGCGCAGCCAGAGGATCGCGGTGGTCTGGAAGGTCTTCACCCCGATCCTCTTGCCGATCAAGTCCTTCGGCTCGCGTATCCCGGCCCCGGTGTTGACGAAGATGAAGCCGTGGCGGAACCGCCGGTGGAGGAAGACCGGGATCGCCTCCAGCGGATAGTCCTGGTCCTTCGCCACCAGATAGGACGAGAGCGACAACTCGCAGACGTCGAAATCGCGGTTCCGCAGCATCCGCCAGTGCCGGGTCGACGAGTCCATGTCGGTCAGCACGTTGAGCGCCACCCCGTCGGGCGCGACCGTGCCCTCCTTGAGCGCGCGGATGCTCTCATAGTC
>JAPPHW010000264.1 GCA_028820945.1 Defluviicoccus sp. | reverse complement strand
GGAACCCAGGCCGGAGTCGCCACGCTCCCCGTCATCCCGTTGCAGACCCCCCGCATGATCGCGGACCGTGCGATGGACGCCGCGCGCAAGGAGGGCTACGACGTGGTGCTCCTCGATACTGCGGGCCGGCTCGCCATCGACGACGCGTTGATGGACGAGGCCGCGGCGATCTCCGGCGTCGCTTCGCCTAGGGAGACCCTGCTCGTCGCCGATGCGATGACCGGCCAGGACGCGGTCGGCACCGCGACGGCGTTCCACGACCGCCTCGGCCTCACCGGCATAATCCTGACCCGGATCGACGGCGATTCTCGCGGCGGCGCTGCGTTGTCGATGCGGGCGGTGACCGGTTGTCCGATCAAGCTGCTCGGCACCGGCGAGGGGCTGGATGCGCTGGAAGCTTTTCATCCCGACCGCATCGCGTCCCGCATCCTCGGAATGGGCGATGTCGTCAGCCTGGTGGAGAAGGCGCAGGAGACCATCGCCGAGGAAGAAGCCGAAAAGCTGGCCCGCAAGATGCAGAAGGGACAGTTCGATTTCGACGACCTCGGAAAGCAGCTGCGCCAGATCCGCATGATGGGCGGTCTGGGCGGGATCACGCAGCTGTTGCCCGGCATCGGCCGGATGCAGAAGCAGCTCGCCAACGCGAACGTGGACGAGGCGGTTCTGGTGCGCCAGGAAGCGATCATTTCGTCGATGACGCCGACCGAACGGCGCCGCCCGGAGATCATCAAGGCGTCGCGCAAGCGGCGTATCGCGGCCGGTTCGGGCGTCACCGTCCAGGACGTCAACCGGCTGATGAAGCAGTTCCAGGAAATGAACCGGATGATGAAAAAGATGAACAAGCTCGGCAAGAAGGGCCTCATGCGCGGCGGGATGCTGCCCACGATGCCGCCGAGATAGTTTCGGGAAAGGAGAAAGATGGCCCTCAAGATCAGACTTGCGCGCGGCGGCGCGAAGAAGCGCCCGTTCTACCGGATCGTCGTTGCCGACTCGCGAAGCCCGCGGGATGGCCGCTTCATCGAGCGGCTCGGCACCTACAACCCCATCCTCGGCAGCGATCACCCGGACCGCGTGGTGCTCAAGGAGGAACGCATCCGCCACTGGCTCCACCGGGGCGCGAAGCCGAGCGACCGCGTGGCGAAGTTCCTCGGCCAGGCCGAGATTATTCCGATGCCGCCGCAGCGCGACAATCCGATCAAGAGTCGCCCGAAGAAGAAGGCGCAGGAACGGATGAAGGCGGCTGCGGAAGCGGCGGGCGAGGCCGCCGCCGGTGACCAAGGGTCGGCGTAAGCCCGATCCGGCCGCGCCCGGCCGCGCGGCGGAGGTGTCCGCGCTGGCCGTCGAAGGCGCGGCCGCTCGGGGGCGCGTATGCGTCGGTGCCGTGGCCGGAGCACATGGGGTTCGCGGCGATGTCCGCATCAAGAGCTTTACCCAATGGCCCGAGGACATCGCGGCCTACGGGCCGCTTGAGGACGAAAGGGGAGAGAGAATTTTCGCCCTTACGCTGCACGGGCGCGCGCGCGGTCTACTGATCGGATCGGTCGAGGGGATCGACGGCCGCGATGCCGCGGAGGCGTTGCGGGGGGAGCGGCTCTATGTCGACCGGACCCGGCTTCCCGAACCGGCGGGCGAGGACGAGTTCTACCATGCCGACCTGCTGGGGCTTTCGGCGGTCGACGGTGGCGGCAACCGGTGCGGCGAGGTCGCGGCGATTCTGCCCGCGGGCGCCGCCGCGGTGCTGGAAATCGACCCCGGCGGCGGAGAGGCGACGATCCTGGTGCCGTTCACCAGGGAGCATGTGCCCGAGATCGACATCCCGGCGGGACGCGTCGTGATCGACCCGCCCGAAGCGCCCGGCGCCGAGGACGAGAGCGCGGCGCAGGAAGAGAAGGACGATGAGTGCCGATGAGAGAGCGCCCTTCGCGGTCCGCGTGCTCACCATCTTCCCCGAGATGTTTCCCGGGCCGGTCGGCCATTCGCTTGCCGGGCGGGCGCTCGAGGACGGACTCTGGCGTCTCGAAACGGTGGACATCAGGGACTTCGCGCGCGATAAACACGGCTCCGTCGACGACACCCCCTTCGGTGGGGGCGCGGGGATGGTGATGCGGCCGGACGTGGTCGGGGATGCCCTGGCGGCAATTTCTCACGCCGGTACGCCGCTGATCTATCTCAGCCCGCGCGGACGGCTGCTCGATCAGGCGCGGGTTCGCGCGCTGGCCTCCGGGCCGGGAATGAGC
>JAPPHW010000068.1 GCA_028820945.1 Defluviicoccus sp. | reverse complement strand
GCGCTGGAAGTCCTGCGCTACGACGACGACGCCAGGGTGCTGGTGATCACCGGGGCGGGCGACGCGTTCTCGGCCGGAATGGACCTGAAGGAGTTCTTCATCGAGCTCAAGGAGAAGCCGGCCGAGTACGACCGGGTCACGCGGGTCTCGGTGGAGTGGCGCGGGCGGACGATCCGATACTTCCCCAAGCCCACCATCGCCATGGTTAACGGGCACTGCTATGGCGGGGCGTTCACCATCGTGGAGGCCTGCGACCTCGCGGTCGCCGCCGACGAGGCGAAGTTCGGGCTGAGCGAGATCAATTTCAAGATGTTTCCGGGCGGCAGCGTGTCCAAGTCGATGGGAAACCTGCTGCGGCCGCGCGACTATCTCTGGTACGCGATGACCGGCCGGCCGTTCGACGGCAAGACCGCGGCAGAGATCGGCTTCGTCAACTTCTCGGTACCGGTCGAAGAGCTGAGCGAGACGGTAATGGGGGCCGCCCGCGACATCGCCGCCAAGGACCCCTCCGCCCTGCGCGCGACCAAGGAAGCCTACCGGCACTCGCTCGGGATGGACTGGGACACGGCGATGAACTACGCCTCGGCGATGGAGGCGCAGCACACGCGGCGCCAGGACGATGCCTTCCGCAAGGAGGGGATCGGCGACTTTCTCGACAAGAAGTACCGTCCGGGGCTGGGCGGGCACGAAAAGGTCGAGTCGTGACCGCGTAGGGGAGAGACGTAATGGCTTCGTGCAACGAGAGCGCAATCGACTACAAAGACGGCAAGGTGTTCCTGCGCCGGGGCGGGAGCGGCCAGCCGCTTCTGTTCCTGCACGGCGCGGGCGGCATCCCCGCCTGGCTCCCCTATCTCGACCGGCTGTCGGACCGCTACGACGTGATCGCGCCCGACCATCCGACGTTCGGCCAGTCGGACGAGCCCGGCTGGGTCGAGAAGGTCGACGACCTCGCCTATTTCTATCTCGACTTCATCAAGGCGCAGGGACTCGAGAACGTCCATCTCGTCGGCCAGTCGCTCGGCGGCTGGATCGCGCTGGAGATCGCGGTGCGCTCGACCCACAGCCTCGCCTCGCTGACCCTGGTGGGCGCCGCCGGGATCCGGATCAAGGGCCAGCCCGCCGCCGACCTCTTCATCATGGACGACGAGGAGCTCGCGCGGGCGCTGTTCAAATCGGACGCGATGGCCGAGCAGATGCTCGCGATGGAGCCGACCGAGGAACAGCAGGACATCATCATCAAGAACAAGGTCGCGACAGCCCGCCTCGCCTGGCAGCCGCGCCTGTTCAACCCGGCGCTGCGCAAGTGGCTGCACCGGATCGACGTGCCGACGCACGTGATCTGGGGCGATTCCGACCGTATCATCCCGCCGAGCTACGCGGGCGAGTTCGGCGGGCTGATCGAGGGCGCCGCGGTGACCATGATCGAGGATTGCGGCCACCTGCCGAATATCGAGCGAACCGACGCGTTCATCGACGCGGTGACGGGATTCTGCGACCGCCACGCCGCCTGATCTCGGCGCCCCGAAAGGAGCACGGCGCATGAAGGTCACGATGTTCCACCTGATGCCCTACGCGCACATGGATATGGCGCTGAGGGCCAGGCACAAATCGGCCTGGGTCACCTACCCCAACTCGGATTTCGACCCCAAGAAGGGCGCCGCGCTCTACAACCGTTATCTCGACGAACTGGAACTCGCCGCCGAGCTCGGATTCGACGGGATCAGCGTCAACGAGCACCACCAGAACGCCTACGGGCTGATGCCGTCCCCGGTGGTGATGGCCGCCGCGCTGTCGCGCCGCACGGAGAGCTGCAAGCTCGCCATCCTCGGCAACGCCTTCGCGCTCCGCGAGCACCCGCTGACGCTCGCCGAAGAGCACGCGATGATCGACTGCATCTCCGGCGGGCGGCTGATCACCGGCTTCGTGCGCGGCATCGGGGCGGAGTTCTGGTCGCTCGCCGCCAACCCGACGATCTCGCACGAGCGCCACGTGGAGGCGCACGATTTGATCGTCCGGGCGTGGACCGAGACCGGCCCGTTCGCCTTCGAGGGCAAGCACTTCCATTTCGAGTACGTCAATGTCTGGCCCCGGCCCTACCAGCAGCCGCACCCGCCGATCTGGTGTCCCTCTCTCGGCTCGACCGAAACGATCGAATGGGCCGCCCATCCCGACCGGCGTTACGTCTATCTGCAGAACTACAGCCCGTTCGAGTCGGTGAGCCGGTTCCTCAACTTCTACCGCGA
>JAPPHW010000018.1 GCA_028820945.1 Defluviicoccus sp. | reverse complement strand
CCATCGCCGAGGGGGGCGGAGAGCGGGCGCGGGAGCGCCATGTCGCGCGCGGCAAGATGCTGCCGCGGGAGCGCATCGACCGCCTGATCGATCCCGGCGCGCCGTTTCTCGAACTCTCCCAGCTTGCCGCCCACCAGGTCTACGACGAGGACGTCCCGGCGGCGGGGCTGATCGCGGGGATCGGCCCGGTCACGGGGACCGAGTGCGTCATCGTGGCCAACGACGCGACAGTCAAGGGCGGCACCTACTTCCCGCTCACCGTCAAGAAGCACCTCCGCGCGCAGGACATCGCGCGCGAGAACAACCTGCCCTGCATCTACCTGGTCGATTCGGGCGGCGCCAACCTGCCGCGACAGGACGAGGTCTTTCCCGACCGCGACCATTTCGGACGCATCTTCTACAACCAGGCCACCATGTCGGCGGCCGGAATCCCGCAGATCGCGGCCGTTATGGGCTCGTGCACCGCGGGCGGCGCCTATGTGCCGGCGATGTCGGACGAGGCGGTTATCGTCCGCGACCAGGGCACGATTTTCCTCGGGGGCCCGCCGCTGGTGAAGGCGGCCACGGGCGAGGTGGTGAGCGCCGAAGAGCTCGGCGGCGCGGACGTGCACACCCGCGAATCCGGCGTCGCCGACCACTATGCCGAGAACGACGCGCACGCGATCGCCATCGTCCGGCGCGCGGTCGCGGCGCTCAACCGGAGGAAGAAAATCGACCTCGTCTGCCGCGATCCGGTGGAACCCGGGCACGACCCGGACGAGATCGGCGGGATCGTCCCAGCAGACTACCGCAAGCCCTACGAGGTGCGCGAAGTCATCGCCCGCATCGTCGACGGGAGCGAGTTCGACGAGTTCAAGGCGCTCTACGGCACCACGCTCGTCACCGGCTTCGCCCATATCTTCGGCTATCCGGTGGGGATCCTCGCCAACAACGGGATCCTGTTCTCGGAATCGGCGCTCAAGGGGGCGCATTTCATCGAGCTCTGCTGCCAGCGCGGCATCCCGCTGGTGTTCCTGCAGAACATCACCGGCTTCATGATCGGGCGGAAATACGAGGCCGGCGGGATCGCCAAGGACGGCGCCAAGCTGGTTACCGCGGTCGCCTGCGCCCGGGTGCCTAAGTTCACCGTCATCGTCGGCGGCAGCTTCGGCGCGGGGAATTACGGCATGTGCGGGCGCGCCTACGGACCGCGCTTCCTTTACATGTGGCCGAACGCGCGGATTTCCGTGATGGGCGGCGAGCAGGCGGCCAACGTGCTGGGACAGGTCCGGCGCGATGCGCTGGAGGCGCGGGGCGAGTCCTGGCCGGAAGAGGACGAGGAGGCGTTCAAGGCGCCCATCCGGGAGCAGTACGAGCGTGAGGGCAACCCGTTCTACGCCAGCGCGCGGCTGTGGGACGACGGCGTGATAGAGCCCGCCGAGACCCGCGCGGTGCTGGGTCTGAGCATTTCCGCGGCGCTCAACGCGCCCATCGAACGGACGACGTTCGGCGTCTTCAGGATGTAGCGGCCTGTGTTTCGGTCCGTACTCATCGCCAATCGCGGCGAGATCGCCTGCCGGATCGCCCGCACCTGCCGCAGGCTCGGAATCGCGACGGTCGCGGTCTATTCCGACGCCGATGCCGGGGCGCTCCACGTCCGCGCCTGCGACACGGCGATCCGTATCGGACCGCCGCCCGCCCGCGAAAGCTATCTCGACGCCGACGCGGTGCTCGCCGCGGCCCGTGAGAGCGGGGCGCAGGCGATCCACCCGGGCTACGGCTTCCTGTCCGAGAACGCCGACTTCGCCGAGGCCGTGGGCGCCGCGGGGCTTGCGTTCGTCGGCGCGCCGGCGGCGGCGATCCGGGCGCTCGGCTCGAAGAGCGCGGCGAAGGCGCTGATGGCCCGGGCGGGGGTCCCCATCCTCGGCGGCTATCACGGCGAGGAGCAGGACGATGCCGCGCTCGCCCGGGAGGCCGAGCGGATCGGCTACCCCCTGCTCGTCAAGCCGGCGGCGGGCGGCGGCGGGCGCGGCATGCGGATCGTCCCGGATTCGGCGGCGCTCGGACCGGCGCTCGAATCGGCGCGGCGCGAGGCCGCGTCCTCGTTCGGCGACGACCGGCTGCTGCTGGAGCGTTACCTGGCGCCGGCCCGTCACATCGAGGTCCAGGTCTTCGCCGACACCCAGGGCAACACGGTCCATCTCCACGAGCGCGACTGTTCCGCCCAGCGCCGCCACCAGAAGGTCATCGAGGAGGCGCCGGCGCC
>JAPPHW010000291.1 GCA_028820945.1 Defluviicoccus sp. | reverse complement strand
CGTGCCGAAATCCGAGCCTCGACCCGCGCGATCCGCCGGAAACCCGCTCGTACTCAAGCCTTTTGCCCCGCCCGAAAGAATTAAACCGGACAGCAATGGAACAAGTCCGGGCATGACGAAATGGCGGCAGGTGTGCGTCCGCCGCGACGGGACGCCGTTCCCGGCGCCGGTTCGCACCCGACGGTCGGCTGTCAAGTAATCGATATAAGCGCCTATCGGATCGCCGGATTCCCCTAACGCCGGGCGATGTAGAACGCGCTGGCGACGATCATCGCGGCGCCGACGCCGGTCCAGATCGAGGGGATCTCGGCGAACATCCAGTAGCCGATCAGCGCGGCGTAGATCAGCCTGAGATATTCGAACGGTCCGACGAAGCTCGCCTCGCCGATGCTGAAGCCCTGGACGAAGCAGACCATGCCGGCGCAGGTGAGCGCGCCGATCGTCATGAGAAGCACGAGCTGGTCGGGCTCGAACGGCTGCCAGACCGCGGCGCTCGGACCGGCGAACAGCGCGATCCCGAAGACGTGGTAGTAGAACAGGATGCGGATCGAGGGTTCGGTGGTCGCCAGCCGCCGGATGTAGACGATGCCGAGCGCGAACAGAACCGCCGCGGCCAGCGCGACCGCCCATGCGATGTCGAACTCGACCCCGCCCGGACGCACCATGACCAGCACGCCGACGAAACCGAAGGCGGTCGCGGCCCAACGCTGCCAGCCGACCACTTCGCCCAGGAACAGCACCGCCAGCAGGGTCAGGAACAGGGGCCGGGTGAAGGCCACCGCCGTCGCGTCCGCGAGATAGAGGTGGATCACCCCGTAATAGACCGCCGCCTGACCCACGCCCGCGATCGCCGCGCGCGCGAAGTGGGTGCCGAGCCGCTCGGTGCGCCAGGTCTCGCGTCCGGCCCTCACGAACCACGGCAGCAGCAGGACCATCCCGATCGAATAGCGGAAGAGCGCCATCTGGATCGGGTGGAAATCCGTGCCGAGCGTCTTCACCACGGCGTCGTTGGCCGACAGGAACAGGGAGCCGATCAGGATCCAGAGCGCGCCCTGCGCGTTCGCCGGCAGCGCGCGGAACCGGCCCGGGATCACTTGCCGGCCTCGGCGGGAGCGCGCCGCGATTCGGAGCGCATCTGGTGCGCCGAGGCGACGAAGATCACCAGTGCGCCAAGCCAGGTCCAGAGGTCGAGCGCCTCGGCGAAGACGACCCAGGCGAGCAGCGCCGTCAAGGGAAGCCGCGCGAAGTCGAACGGGAAGACCGCCGTCGCCTCGGCCGCGCGGTAGCTGTTGGTCATCGCGAACTGGCCGGCATTGGCGACCAGCGCGGTGACGACCAGCCACGCCAGGTGCTCCCATGTCGGCGTCTGCCACACGAACAACGCCATCGCGAAGCTGACCGGCACGGTGTAGAGGATCATGTAGAAGACGATCTTCTCGGTCGTCTCGGTCGCGGCGAGCTGCTTCACCAGCACCCAGATCACGGCCATGCCGAAGGCCGCGGCCAACGGCATGACGAACTGCCAGTCGACGTCCTTGAAGCCGGGCCTGAGGATGATCAGGACGCCGAGGAACCCCGCGACCAGGACCGCCCCGCGACGCAGATCCACCGTCTCGCCCAGGAACAGGACGGCCAGCAGCGCGCCGAACAGCGGCGCGGTGAAGGTGAGCGAGACCGCATCCGCCAGCGGCAGGATCGCGACCGATACGAAGAAGGCGGCCTGCGCGACCGCCGAGGCCATTCCGCGAGACAGGAACAGGCCGTGACGCTTCGTCCTCAGCCCCGCCGTTCCGCGCCGGAGGAAGAACGGGGCCAGCAGAACCAGGCCGATGACGCTGCGGTAGAACGAGGTCATCAACGGGTGGAACCCGATCTCCGCGAGATAGCGGATGCAGGCCGTCATGGCGGAGAAGAAGGCGGCGGCGAGCAGCATCCAGAGCGCACCCCGGAGCGCGCCCGGCAGACGGTCGAAGGGCCGCGCGATCACGGCGGGGAGCCGGCCCGGCGCTCTGCCGCCGATTCGCCGCGGGCGAGCGCGATCGAGGACGCGCAGATCACCCCGGCGCCCGCCCACACCCAGATATCCGGAATCTCGGCGAAGAACAGGAAGCCGATCAGGGCCGCGATCGGCAGCCGCAGATAGTCGAACGAGACCACCACGGAAGCGTCCGCCGCGTGGAACGCGCGGGCTAGGCAGCGCTGGCTGAAGGTGCCGAAAACGCCGATCGCGACGAGGTAGGGAAGCTG
>JAPPHW010000324.1 GCA_028820945.1 Defluviicoccus sp. | reverse complement strand
CGCCAGCAGCGGCCCCGCCAGCGCGTCCGCCTCGACATTGACCATGACGATCGACTTGCCGACCTCGCAGGCCAGCAGGACGTGGCGGACGCCCGACGGCGGGTCCCCGGTCGAGTCGATCACGAGGTCGATAGGCTCCTGGCGGAACACCGCCTCCACGTCGTCGGTAATCCATGTGCCGCCGGAGCGCATCGCCGCCGCGAGATCGGCCGCGCCGCGCCGCTCCGCCGGCCAGCCGATCCGCGCCAGGTTTTCGCGCGCGGCCGCGGGATCCAGATCGGCGATGGCGGCGACGTGAACGCCCGGCGTCCGGATCGCCTGGGCGAGAAACATCGAGGCGAACTTGCCGCAGCCGAGAATCCCCACCCGGACCGGGTCGTTCGCCACCTCGCGTTCCCGCAGCAGGCGGTGAAGGTTCACGCCGCCCTTTCCGCCGCGCCCGGCATCGGCGCCGTCAGGCAGTCGTCCGGCAGCGGCTCGATCGGGGCGAAGTCGCGGTGGGCGATCCATTCCGGCCGCTTGAAGCGGCGGATGTGATTGTCCACGTGGCACAGCGACAGATAGACGATGGTCCGGCCCCACGGCGACAGGTTGGGCGAGGACGCATGGACGATGTTGCCGTGGAACATCAGCACGCTGCCCGCCTCGCCCTTGGCGGAGAAGATCCCGCCTTGCTCCGCCAGCTCGGTGACCGTGGCCTTGTCGAGCGTCCAGAGCGGGTAGCTGGTGGTCTCCAGATCGTGCCCCGCCTCGTAGACGCCGCCCCGGTGCGAGCCCGGGATGATCCAGAGCGGGCCGTTGAACTCGGTCACGTCGTCGACGAACAGCGCGATGTTCATGGCGCGCGCTTCCGGCATCAGGTCGTCGCGCGACCAGGTGCCGTAATCCTGGTGCCACTGCCAGACGTCGCCGTCGAAGGCGACCTTGGCGTTCACCTTGTACTGGTGCATGTAGACCGGCCCGTCGAGCAGCTGCATGACCGGCTCGATCAGCCGCGGATGGCGGCCGAGGCGGCGGAACGCCTCGTGATAGCGATGGGCCGCGAAGGCGGTGCGCGGAGAAACGCCGTCCTTCTCGCGGACCACCTCCTCGCGGTCCATCGCGTAGACCTCGCCCGCCGCTTTTCTGAGGACCCCCGCCTCCTCGGCGGAGAACAGCCCGGGCAGCATGAGGTAGCCGGTCTCGTGGAACCGGTCGATCCGGTCGCGGTTGAGCTTCATCGTCCTGCGCCTTGCGTGTGGGGACGCGATGGGAAAAGGCTAACCGGAGCCCGCCCGACCATCAACGGAAATGGCGCGGTGGAAATCCGCCCTTCGATACGCCGCTTCGCGGCTACTCAGGGTGAGGGATTCCTTTCTGTAACCTCATCCCGAGTAGGCGCGTCAGCGCCGTATCGAGGGACGGCCCGCTGCTTGCTCTACGCGCCAGCCTTCGGATCGAAGGTTCGGGGCAGACCCTGCCAGCAGTCCTGGTAGTCGCGCTGGCGCGCCGGCGTCTCCAGCGCGAACGCGGTCGGCCGGCAGACGTAGCGGGTCTCGAACATGAACGCCATCGTATCGCCGAGATATTGCGGCGCGAGATCGGCGGCGATCGCCCTGGCGTTCGCCTCCGCGTCCGGCCCGTGCGGCGCGAACGCGTTGTGGAGGCTCGCCCCGCCCGGCACGAAGCCCTCTTCCTTGGCGTCGTACTTGCCCGAGACCAGCCCCATGAACTCGCTCATCGCGTTGCGGTGGAACCAGGGCGGGCGGAACGTGTCCTCCGCCACCATCCAGCGCGGCGGGAAGATCACGAAGTCCACGTTGGCCGTTCCCGGCAGGTCCGAAGGCGATGTCAGCACGGTGTAGATGGAGGGGTCGGGATGGTCGAAGCTCACCGTCCCGATCGCGTTGAAGTCCGCGAGATCGTACTTGTACGGGACGTAGTTGCCGTGCCACGCGACCGCGTCCAGCGGCGAACGGTCGACCGGCGCGGCCCACAGATCGCCCTGGAACTTGGTGACGATCTCGAAATCGCCCTCGCGGTCCTCGTAGCGCGCGACGGGGGCGCGGAAGTCGCGCGGGTTGGCGAGACCGTTGGCGCCGATCGGCCCGCGCTCCGGCAGGCGAAAGGCGGCACCGTAGTTTTCACACACATAGCCCCGGCTCGGCCCGTCGGGCAGCTCGACGCGGAAGCGGATGCCCCGCTGGACGACGGCGATCTCGCCCGGCGCGGCCAGGATCGCCCCGAACTCGGTCGCGATCAGCAGCCG
>JAPPHW010000360.1 GCA_028820945.1 Defluviicoccus sp. | reverse complement strand
AGCTTGAACGGCCAGACGATGAAGGTGAAATCGCCCGGGACGCCCGCCACCTCGTTTTCGGCCCAGGCGTCGGCGAATGCCGGCCACACCCCCGAGGTGACGACCGAGAAGACCGCCACGCCAGTCAGGTCGAACGCCGCGCGAAACGCCCGGCCCGCGAACGGGCGCCGCGCCTCGAGCCAGTCCGGCAGCATCTCCGCGCGGGTGAACCGCCCGGCATGCAGCGTGTTGGCGAGTTGGAGATAGACGATCCCGACGATGGAATAGGCGACGATCTCGGGGACACCGCGAATCGGCGCGGCGAAGAGATTGCGCGCGACGATGTCGGCGCAGATCAGGAACATCACCCCGAAAATCCACAGCGTCCCGGCCCGGTTCATCAGGCCGCAGAACAGCGTGAAAGCGCGAACGAGGCGTCCGATCGCGGACGCCCCGCTATCGCGCAACCCCGGGGACCGGGAAAAATCCACGGGTTGAGGCTTGGGAGACTGGGCTGGCTAGAGCCCCTTGTCCCAGTCGCGCAGCGGCTTGCCGCCGCGGTCGCGGACCGCTTTCATGAAGGCCTTGACGACCTGCGCCGCGGGAACGCCCTTGGCCTCGTTGGCCTTGACCCATTCTCCGGCCAGATCCGGCAGGGACTGGGCCCATTTCTTGCGCTCGGCGTCGGGCAGGGTGCTGACGATCGCGCCCTGCTTGGTCATCAGACCCATGAACTTGGCGGCATTCTGCGCCACGATTCCGCCCTGGACGCGCGCATATTCCTTGCCGAGGTCGCTGAAAATGTCGCGGATATAGGCCGGCAGGGACTTCCACGTGTCCTTGTTCATCGTCAGCCCGCCGGAAATCGGCCCGCCCATGTCGACCACGGTGATGTACTTGCCGACTTCGTGCAGCTTGAACGGGAACATGCCGGTGGTAATCGTGATGCCGCCGTCGGCGATGCCCGTCTTGACGCCGTTGTAGTAGACGGGCAGGCCGCCATTGATGCCGACGGCTCCGGTTCCCTTGAGCCAGCCCGCCGCGGCGCCCGGCGCGTAGATTTTCATTCCCTTGAGGTCGGCGACCGAATTCAGCGGGGACTTGGAGAAAATGTTGTAGGTATCGGCGACCTGAATGCCGAGGAACACCTGGTTGTACTTGTCCCAGGACGCGTTCATCGCGGGCACCTTCTCGTGCAGCTCCTCGCCGATCTCGATCAGCGCCTTCACGTCGCCGGTGACGAACGGCGTGTAGAAGGTCACGTTCATCAGCGGCATCTTGACCGGTTCCCAGAGCGTGCCGACCCAGCCGATATCGGCGAGCCCGGTCTCGATCCCTTCGAGCGTGTTCTTGAAGTTATAGAGTGCCCCGGCATAGGCCTCGGTCCACTCGATGGTGTCGCCCTTGCCCGCGGCGGCGACCCGTTTCGCGGCCTCCGGAACCACCAGGTTCTTGATCGTCGCCACCCAGGGCACGATGGGCGGGTGGCTCGAACCGGCGGTGAGCTTGTAGACCTTCGCCGAGACCGGCGAGGACCAGACCATGGCCGCGCCGACAGCCGCGATCACGCCCAAAGCGACGCTTTTCCGCATTGCGAATTTCCTTCCCTGTAGGTAACGAGCGGGAGCATAGCGCCCGCCGGGCGGCATGGGAACGGGAGCGCCCCGCGGGACTTCGACATGGCGCCCCGTCTCGCGGAGAATGACCCGATCCGGAATTGGGAGAGGCAGGCATGGCAGGCTTCGACAAGGTTTCGATCGACACGCTGTTTCGCATCGACGGCGATAGCGCGCTGGTCACCGGCGCGGGGGGCGGGCTGGGACGCATCGCCGCGCTCGCCCTCGCCGGCGCGGGCGCGCATGTGGCAGTCACCGATATCGACGAGGCGGCGGCGGAGCGGGTGACGGAGGAAATCCGCGAAGCCGGCGGCATCGCCCAGCCATGGCAGCTCGACGTGGCGGACCGCAAGCGCATCGACGCGGTAATCGACGCGGCGGCCGAGCATTTCGGCGGGCTCCGGATCCTCATCAACAATGCCGGCATCGCGCGACGCGGGCCGACCGAGACGTTTCCCGACGAGGACTGGGACAAGGTGATCGAGGTCAACATGACCTCCGCCTTTGTCTGCGCCCGGCGCGCGGCGAAGTACATGCTGCCCCAGGGCGAGGGGCGGATCGTCTCGATCGCCTCGATCATGGGGTTCCGGGCCAACACGATCTTCCCCCACATCCCCTACCAGGCGAGCAAGGGGGCGATCGTCAACATGACCCG
>JAPPHW010000419.1 GCA_028820945.1 Defluviicoccus sp. | reverse complement strand
TGGGCGGCGATCTTCCGCAAGCGCGACGTGCGCCTGACCGCCGGGCTCGACCTGCTCCGATTCTACAACAGCGAGACGGATACGGCCGAGCGTATCCTGCCCTGCAGGATCGACTGCGGGCGCTGCGGCACCCCGATCGCGGACGAGGGGAGGCGGATGTGGCTCGCCTTCCCGGCATTGTTCGATTTCGGCGACTCGCTGTCCGTTCCGGAAGCGTTCAAGCCCCGCTGCCACATCTTCTACGGCGCGCGGGTACTCGACATCGACGACGCCCTGCCCAAATGGGCCGGGCACGAAGAGCGGTCGACGCGGTTGGGGTGACGGTAGGGACCCGGACTCCCTATTGGTCGGTCATTCGCGGTTTCCCCGCGAGCCGCCACTCGATCTCGGCGCTGATGAAGGCGACGATTCCGCCCACGACCATGAAGCCGAGGATGACAAACAGTTCGCCCATCGGGGTTCCTTTCCTGCTCCGGGCCACGATAGCCCAACTCGGCCGGGGCAGCCAAGGGCGGGTTGACAGGGCGGGTTGACACCCGATGCGACGCCGCCCGTTATTGATCCGGCGATATGGGGAAACGGGAAGTGTATGTCGGACAAAGGCTGAGGCGCCGTGAGGACGACAAGTTCCTCAAGGGGCGCGGGCGGTTCGTCGACGATATCGAGCCGGCCGGGGCCGCCCATGTCGCCTTCGTCCGCTCGCCCCATGCCCACGCGCGCATAAACGGGATCGATTCGAGCGCGGCGGCGGCGCTGCCGGGCGTGCTGAGGGTGCTGACCGCGGAGGACTGGAAGTCGGCCGGGCTGGGCGAGCTTACCTGCGTTCACCCGATGCCGTTCTCCGACGGGCGGCCGATGAACGAGGTGCTGCGCCCTGCGCTCGCCGCCGGCAAGGTGCATCACGTGGGCGACACGGTGGCCGCGGTGGTCGCCGACGACCGTTATGCCGCGCTCGACGGCGCCGAGGCGGTCGCGGTCGATTACGAACCCCTGCCGGCGGTCACCGACATCGCGCGCAGCCTGGACGAGGACGCGCCCGTGCTGCACGAGCGGTTCGGTTCCAACCTGATCTTCGAGATCGAGCGTGGCGACCGCGCCGCGACCGAGGCCGCGTTCGCGTCCGCGCATCGCACGGTCTCGCTGACTTTGGATACCCACCGCGTTGCCGGCAGCCCGCTGGAACCCCGCGCCTACCTGTCCGAGTTCAACGAGGCGACCGGCGACATCGTGCTCTGGGCGACCAGCCAGACGCCCCACTATCTCAAACGCTGGCTCGCCAAGTACGCGCTCCGCGTGCCCGAGCACAAGCTACGGGTGATCTCGCCCGACGTCGGCGGCGGGTTCGGGCTGAAATGCCATTTCGCGGTCGAGGTCTCGACCGTGGTCTGGGCCTCGATGCTGCTCAAGCGTCCGGTCAAGTGGACCTCGACCCGCGCCGAGGCTCTGATGTCGGATGCGCAGGCGCGCGACCACCACACGAAGGCGCGCATGGCCTTCGGCGGGGACGGCAGGATCCTCGCGCTCGAAATCGACACCATCGCCGCGCTCGGCGCCTATCTGTCCAATTTCGCGCCCAGCATTCCCGGCAACTCCTACCCGCAGACGGTGACCGGGCTCTACACCACGCCCAACCTGCATCTGCGCGTGCGCGGGGCCTACACCAACACGGTTCCCATCGACGCCTATCGCGGCTCCGGACGGCCCGAGGCGACGTTCGTCAACGAGAGGCTGCTGGAAAACGGCGCGCGCGAACTCGGCATCGACGTGGCCGAAATCCGGCGGCGCAACCTGATCCCGGCGGAAGCGTTTCCCTACACCACGCCGGTCGGGCGTCCCTACGATTGCGGTGACCCGCCGGCGCTGTTCGACAGGCTGCTGGAGATCGCCGATTACGACGGGCTGCGGGCCGAACAGAAGCGGCTCCGGGACGGCGGCGTCCGGATGGGCATCGGCATCGCCTGCTTCCTCGACAAGTCGGGCACCGGGTCGAGCCGCAACCTGGCCAGCCGCGGCGGGCTGCATGGCGGGTACGAGAGCGCCATCGTGCGCGTCCATTCCGACGGCAAGGCGACCGTCTTCGTCGGCTCGCACAGCCACGGCCAGGGCCACGACACCACGTTCTGCCAGATCGCTGCCGACCGTCTCGGCCTTCCCATCGAGGACATCGCGCTGGTCGAGGGCGATACCGGCAGCGTCCCGTTCGGCAACGGCACCTGGGGGTCGCGCTCGCTCTCGGTCGGCGGGGTCGCGATCATGAAGGC
>JAPPHW010000136.1 GCA_028820945.1 Defluviicoccus sp. | reverse complement strand
ACTGGGAGTACCGCGCCATGAGCGGGGAGTGGAGCCCGGACGGCTGGCGGTCGAAACCGATCCGCCAGGTCCCTGATTATCCCGACGCCGTAACGCTTGCCGAGGCGGAGGACCGCCTGCGCGGCTACCCGCCGCTGGTTTTCGCCGGCGAGGCGCGCCGGCTCCGGGCGCAGCTCGCCGACGTGGCGGCGGGCAAGGCGTTTCTGCTGCAGGGCGGCGACTGCGCGGAGAGCTTCGCCGAGTTCCACCCCGACAATATCCGCGACACTTTCCGCGTCATCCTGCAGATGGCGGTCGTGCTGATCTTCGGCGGCGGCCGCCCGGTGGTGAAGGTAGGCCGCCTCGCAGGCCAGTTCGCGAAGCCGCGCTCGGCCGATTTCGAGACCGTCGAGGGGGTCGACCTGCCCAGCTACCGCGGCGACATGATCAACGACATGCCGTTCGACGCGGCGGCGCGGGTGCCGGACCCCCGGCGCATGGTGCGCGCCTACAACCAGGCCGCGGCGACGCTGAACCTGCTGCGCGCCTTCGCCCAGGGCGGCTATGCCGACCTCCACCAGGTCCACCGCTGGAACCTCGATTTCGTCTCGGCCGGGCCCGAGGCCGCGCGCTATGCCGACCTTGCCGACCGGATCGACGAAGCGCTCCGCTTCATGGAAGCCTGCGGGATAACGTCGGAGACTGTTTCCCACATCCGCGAGACCGACCTCTACACCTCGCACGAGGCGCTGCTGCTCGGCTACGAGGAGGCGATGACCCGGGTCGATTCCACCACCGGCGACTGGTACGACACGTCGGCGCATCTGCTGTGGATCGGCGACCGGACGCGCCAGCTCGATGGCGCGCACGTGGAATTTCTGCGCGGCGTGGCGAACCCGCTCGGGCTCAAGGTGGGGCCGAGCTCCGAGCCCGACGACCTGCTGCGGCTGATCGACCGGCTCAACCCCGACGACGTTCCCGGCCGGCTCACGCTCTATGCGCGGATGGGGTCCGACAAGGTGGGCGAATTGCTGCCGCCGCTGGTCCGCGCGGTGAAGGAGGCGGGGCGAACCGCGGTCTGGGCCTGCGATCCGATGCACGGCAACACCATCAAGGCGCAGAACGGCTACAAGACCCGGCGTTTCGAGGCGATCCTCTCCGAGGTGCGCGACTTCTTCGACATTCACCGCGCCGAGGGCACGCATCCGGGCGGCATCCATGTCGAGCTCACCGGCCAGAACGTCACCGAGTGCATCGGCGGCGCGCGCGCGGTGACCGAGGAGAACCTCGCCGACCGCTACCACACCCATTGCGATCCAAGGCTGAACGCCAGCCAGTCGCTCGAGCTCGCCTTCCAGGTGGCCGAGGCATTGAAGGCCGAGCGCGACAAGGCAAACGGCAGCGTCCGTTCCGCCGCCGCGGCCGAATAGGCCGCACGCCGCGCCCAACGGCGATCCCCGGATGACCGACGCGCTCATCATCGCCCTCGCGCAGCTCAATCCGACCGTCGGCGACGTGGTGGGCAACGCGGCACGGCTGCGCGGCGCCCGCGAGGAGGCGGCCCGGCTCGGCGCCGATCTGGTGGTCGCCTCCGAGCTCGCGCTTTCCGGCTACCCGCCCGAGGACCTCGTCGTACGGCCGTCCTTCCAGGAGACGGTGCACCGCGAGCTGGCGGCCCTGGCCGCGGAGACCGTCGATGGCGGGCCCGGGATCCTGGTGGGCACGCCATGGGTCGACGACGGCACGGTCTACAATGTCGCCGCGCTGCTCGACGGCGGCCGGATCGCCGATGTCAGGCGCAAATACGACCTGCCCAATTACGGCGTGTTCGACGAGAAGCGGGTGTTCGCCCGAGGTCCCCTTCCCGGGCCGGTCAATTTCCGCGGCGTGCGGCTCGGCGTGATGATCTGCGAGGACATGTGGACCGACGAGGTCACCGAATGCCTCGAAGAGTCGGGCGCCGAGATCCTGGTGGTCCTCAACGGCTCCCCGTTCGAGGTCGACAAGGTGGACCAGCGGCTCAACCTCGCGGTCGCGCGCGTCACCGAATCCCGCCTGCCCATCGTCTACGTCAACCAGGTCGGCGGGCAGGACGAGCTGGTGTTCGACGGCAGTTCCTTCGTTCTCGACGCCGACGCCGCGCTCAAGGGACAGGCGGTGAGCTGGCGCGAGGAGATACTGCCGACGACCTGGCGGCGCGAGAACGGTGCCTGGCACTGCGAGGCCGCCGAGCGCAACCCCCCGGCGGAGGGGCTGGCCGCGATCTACGAGGCGATGACGCTGGGCCTGCGCGACTATGTGACCAAGA
>JAPPHW010000053.1 GCA_028820945.1 Defluviicoccus sp. | reverse complement strand
AGGCGGCCGGCGCCTCGAAGCCCGCCATGCTCCACATCGCGGCCGAGGACGAGTATTGCCCGCCGGAAGCGCAGGAGACGATCCAAACCGCGCTCGCGGGCAACGCGCTCTTCACCGTCCACATCTATCCCGGGGTGGACCACGCCTTCGCGCGGATCGGCGGCGCGCATTACGACAAGGGAGCGGCCGACCTCGCGAACGGGCGCACGGCCGAGTTCTTCAAGGCCAACCTGGGGTAGGGAGACCGTCAGATGCCGCGCGCGATACAGATCGACAAGCCGGGCCCCGCCTCCGCGATGAAATGGCGGGAGGTCGAGGTCGGCGATCCCGGCAAGGGCGAGATCCGCGTCCGCCACGCCGCCGTCGGGCTCAACTATATCGACGTCTACCACCGGAGCGGGCTCTACCCGCTTCCCCTTCCGCTGACGCTCGGCATGGAAGGCGCGGGCGTCGTCGAGGCGCTCGGCCAAGGCGTGACCGGCCTCAAGGCGGGCGACCGTGTGGCTTACGCGACCGCGCCGCTTGGCGCCTATTCCGAGGAGCGGCTGATCCCGGCCGACCGGGTGGTCAAGGTGCCGCGCGACATCTCGGACGAGAGCGCGGCGGCGATGATGCTGCAGGGCATGACCGTCCGCTACCTGATCCGCGAGACCTACCGGGTCAGGAAGGGCGACACCATCCTGGTGCATGCCGCGGCCGGCGGGGTCGGGCTGATCCTCTGCCAGTGGGCCAAGCATTTGGGCGCGACCGTGATCGGCACCGTCGGAAGCCGCGCCAAGGCGAGGCTCGCCCGCGCCCACGGCTGCGATCACGCGATCGTCTATACCGAGCAGGACTTCACCGACCGGGTTCGCAAGATCACCAAGGGCGAGGGCCTGCCGGTGGTCTACGATTCGATCGGCAAGGACACGTTCGAGGGCTCGCTCGACTGCCTCCGGCCGCGCGGCGTAATGGTGAGCTTCGGCAACGCCTCGGGGCCGGTGCCGCCGTTCGAGACCGGCATGCTCGCCGCCAAGGGCTCGCTGTTCCTCACCCGGCCCTCGCTGCCGCACTACACGGCCTCGCGCAAGGACCTGACGGCGACGGCGAACGATTTGTTCCGGGCGGTCAGGAGCGGCGCGGTGAAGATCGAGGTCAACCAGACCTACGCGCTCAAGGACGCCGCCAAGGCGCATCGCGATCTGGAGGGGCGGAAGACGACGGGGTCGACGGTCCTGATCCCCTAGACCGGGCCCGGAAAGCGGCGATCCAGGGGAGAAAACCCGATGGCAAGCTTCAAGGTCAACGGACGGAGCGTGACCGCGGATGTCGACGACACGACTCCGCTGCTCTGGGTGCTGCGCGACTCGCTGAACCTGACCGGCACGAAGTACGGCTGCGGCGTCGCCCAGTGCGGCGCGTGCACGGTCCATCTCGACGGCGAGCCGGTGCGCAGCTGCGTGACGCCGGTCGCCGATGTCGAAGGCGCTTCGGTGGCGACCATCGAGCAGGTCGGCAGCGACCGCATCGGCCAGGCCGTCCAAAGGGCCTGGGTCGAGAAGGACGTGCCGCAATGCGGCTATTGCCAGAGCGGACAGGTGATGAGCGCGGTCGCCCTGTTGCGCGACAACGCCGCGCCCGGCGACGCCGACATCGACGAGGCGATGGAAGGCAATGTCTGCCGGTGCGGCACTTACGGGCGCATCCGGGCGGCCATCAAGGCCGCCGCGGCCGAGCTGAGCTAGGGGGGCGCATCGTGACCGAACCTTCGATCATGGACCGGGTCGGGCCCGCCTGGCGCGCCGCCGCCGGGTCGGATATGAGCCGGCGCCGCTTCATCAAGCTGACCGGCGCGTCCGGTCTCGCCATCGGGCTGGTCTCCGCGAGCGCCGCGACGGCGAAGGATGCGGCGGGCAAGCTGAAACCGGGCCAGCAGCCCGGCGCCTTCGTTCGCATCGACCGGGAAGGCATCGTCACGATCCAGATCAACCGCCTTGAGTTCGGCCAGGGCTCGCACACCGGTCTGGCCCGGATTCTGGCCGACGAGCTGGACGCCGACTGGAACGACATACGCGCGGAGCTCGCGCCGGCCGACGAAGCCTACAAGGACCCGGCTTTCGGCCTTCAGATGACCGGCGGCTCCAACTCCATCCAGAACAGCTTTACCCAGTACCGAGAGCTGGGCGCGCGGGCGCGCGCGATGCTCGTCGAGGCCGCCGCGCGCGCCTGGAACGTCGATACCGCGAGCGTGCGGACCCGCGCCGGCCGGCTGATCGCCGCCGACGGAAGAAGCGCCGGCTATGGCGAGATGAGCGAGGCCG
>JAPPHW010000286.1 GCA_028820945.1 Defluviicoccus sp. | reverse complement strand
GGCTACGGCACCAACCTGATCGCGCCGGCGATGCCGATCATGATGCAGCGCAACCTGACCTTCATCGCGCTGTTCGGGCTCGCGGTGAACGACAAGTTCAACTACGACCGCTACTTCCAGATCCTGCCGGCGGGGCCGAAGCCGATCACCGACTGGTCGCGCGGCTTCTTCGAGCTGGCGATGGAGCAGGACCCGAAGCCGAAGACGATCGCGCTGGTCGGCGCCGATGCCGAGTTCGCCAAGAACGCGGTCAAGGGCGCGCGAATCCACGCCAAGAATTACGGGCTCAAGATCGTCTATGACGGCAGCTACCACCCGAAGACCGCCGACTTCACGCCGATCGTCCGCGCCATCCAGGCGCGCAACCCGGACGTGGTCTATGTCGGCGCCTACCCGCCGGATTCGGTGGGCATGGTCAAGGCGGCCACCGAGCTCGGGCTGAAGACCAAGCTGTTCGGCGGCGGCATGGTGGGGCTGCAATACGCGACCATCATGACGGCGCTGGGGCCGAAGCTGAACGGCATCGTCAACTACGACTTCTGGGTGCCGGAGCCGACCCTCAACTTCGAGGGCGTCGAGGCGTTCCTCAAGAAGTACCAGGCCGAGGCCAAGGGCAAGGGCGTCGACCCGCTCGGCTACTACCTGCCGACCTACGCGCACGCCTATCTGGAGATCCTCGGCCAGGCGGTGAAGGCGACCAACAGCCTCGACCACGGCAAGCTCGCCGAGCACATGCGCAAGACCACCTACGAAACCGTGGTCGGCAAGGTGAAGTTCGCGCCGAACGGCGAATGGGCCAAGACCCGGACGCTGATGGTCCAGTACCAGGATATCAAGGACAACAAGCTCGACACCTTCGCCAAGGCGGGGACGCGCGTGGTCCTGTATCCCAAGGAGTGGGCCTCCGGGAAGATCCGCTACCCCTATACCGAAGCCAGGTAGAGCCGAGCGGCTGCGGCGGGCATCGATGCGCGCCGCGGCCGTGACGCCCGCTTCGGCGGCGTAGGGGGGCCGGGCCTCACGTGTTCACGTTCGACCTGTTGTGGAACGCGCTCGTCGCGGGCGCGCTCCTCGGGGGGTTCTACGCGGCGGTCAGCCTCGGGCTGTCGATCACCTTCGGCCAGCTCGACATCGTCAACATCGCGCACCCCGCCTTCGTCATTCTCGGCGCCTATATCGCCTATATGGGCAACGAGTGGTGGGGGTTCGACCCGATCCTCACCGGGCTGGCCGCCGCGCCGTTCTTCTTCGTGATGGGGGCCGGCACCTACCGGTTCTACTACGAGGCCTTCGAACGACGGGACGACGAGGCGCTGCGCGGCCTCGCCTTCTTCTTCGGCGTGATGTTCATCGTCGAGGTCGTGCTGATCATGGTCTATGGCGTCGACTTCCGTTCGGTGCAGGCGCCCTATATCGGCGGCAACTGGGAGATCGGCGCGATCGGCATCCCGACCCGGATGTTCGTGCCCTGCATGGTCTCGCTGGTCATGTTCCTCGCCGTCTACACCTATCTCGCGCGCACCTTCACCGGCCGCGCCATTCTCGCGGTCTCCCAAGACCGGCTCGCGCTGGAGTTGATGGCGGCCGACCCGGTGAAGGTCAAGCAGGTGGGGTTCGGCCTCGGCATCGGCACGGCGGCGATCGCCGGCGCGCTGCTGATCATCATCATCCCGATCGAGCCCTCGGTCGGGCGGCTCTATATCGGCCAGGTCTTCGCCATCGTCGTGCTCGGCGGGCTCGGCTCGATCACCGGCACGCTGGTGGCCGCGCTCATCCTCGGTATCGCCGAGAGCCTGGTCTCGACCTTCTACGGCCCGTCCTGGGCGCCGGCGGTCGCGTTCTCCGTCCTCCTGCTGGCGCTTGCGATCCGCCCGCAGGGCCTGTTCGGGCGCTGACCGGTGGCGGGCATGACGCGCTTCTGGATCGGCGCCGCGGCGGTGATCGCGGCAGGCCTGCTGCTGGCGATGACCGACATCATCGCCAACAGCTTCTGGTTCTTCGCGGCCTACGTGGTGCTGCAATACGTGGTGCTAGCCACCGCCTGGAACATCATGGGCGGCTATATGGGCTACGTGAACTTCGGCAGCGCCGGGTTCTTCGCCATCGGCGCCTATACCGCGATCGTGATGTACAACCTGATCAAGGCGCCGCTCCTGGTCATGATCCCGGTCTCCGGCATCGTCTGCGGGCTGATGGGGCTGGGCATGGGCTACCTCACGCTCAGGCTGCGCGGGGTCTATTTCGCCATCGGCACGCTGGCGCTCGCCGTCGTGCTCGAGACCCTGATGGTCAACTGGGACTATGTCGGCGGCGCGAC
>JAPPHW010000358.1 GCA_028820945.1 Defluviicoccus sp. | reverse complement strand
CCGATATCGCGGTCGAGATCGGGTGCGATGGAGATCAGAACCTCTTCCGCGCCGTGAAGCCGCAATGTCCCATCGAGGGACGAGACCAGCGGCGCGCTGGTCCCGTTGGCTTCGATCCCGGCGAAAGCTCTTTGCGCCATCCCGTCCGCGTGCGAGGACAGTGCGAGCTCCGCCTCGTCCGCCGGATGACGCACCGCCGCGAACAGGGCGCTCGCGTCGGTCAGCACCGCCGGCGCGATGCCCTCGGCGAGCGGCGCGGCGATCCCGCCCGGCAGACGCGAAAGTTCCAGCGCCCCGATCGCCTGGGGTGCCCCGAGACGTTCCTTGAGGAACCCGGCGATCGTCGCGCCCAGCCGCGGCGTGCAGATGACCTCCGCGATATACGCGGTTTCCTCGATCCAGCCGCCGACCCGTTTGGAGAGGCTGACGAACAGGGTCGGTGCGCTGTCCGGCAGCACGACCAGCGCGCCCTGGTTCCAGTAGGGCACGAAATGGGTGAGGAACGAGACCGCCGCGGGCCGTGGGAAGCTGGTGTAGAGCACGAGCGCGTCCATGCCCTCTTCGGCCATGGCGGTCTGGCATCGCGCGATCCTTGCGTCGAGTACGGCGGGCGGAACCTCGTCACGCGACCAGGCGAGCAGACCGCGCCTCATGGCGGCACCGACAGCAGTTCGAGAGGCAGGCTGCCGAAGTTCTCGTACCCGTCCCCGGTCACCGCGACCGTGTCGCCGAGCACCATGTAACCGACCTCGGGATGGTAGGTGTTGGGGTGAACGATCAGCGTCGCACCCGCACCCAGCACGGTGTCGACGTCTTCCAGGATGTGCGGCTTGTTGTCGACGAAGAGGCCGCACCCGTGGCCGCGCACGCGGGTGTACTCGCTGGTCGTGTACTCTTCGAGCCCGTGCTTGCGGAAGACATCGTTCTCGGCCTTCGCCACCGCGCTCGCCGTGACGCCGGCGCGCAGCACCGCGTAGCCCGCCTCAACGGCTTCGATATAGACATCGAACGCGCTGAGCTGGGCGGCATTGGGCTCGCCGAGCACGAGCGTGCGGCAGATCTGCGCGTAATAGCCGTCGACGCAAGGGGTGAGCTCGGTGGTCACCAGATCTCCTGCCTGCAGCCGCCTTTCGCCCGGCGGGTGCATCCCGCGCACCTCGCGCCCGCCCGATCCCATGATCATGAAGTTCTCGGCGCAGCCCTCGGCGCGGTAGAACGCCTCCACGTCTGCGGTCACCTCGTACTCGGCCCGCCCGACCCGGACCGCGTCCATGAACACCCGATAGCCCTTGGCGGCCATCGCGGCGGCCCGCCGGACCGCGTCGATCTCGAGCGGAGATTTGTTGAGCAGCAGGCGGTCGATGAGGTCGGTGCCGTCAGTCAGATTCCTTGCAATATCGGAGCGGGGAATGCCGTACGGCATGAGCGACGCCGGCGCGGTTGCGATGTTGCGGTTTCCCATCGCCTTCAGGCGGTCGATCACGCTGCCGACGATATCCTCCGACCACGCCACGGAGGCATCGGGACAGGCGCGGCGGGCGCGGTCGGCCTCCGTCGGGCTGTCCAGGAAAATCCAGGTTTCCCCGTCGGCAAGCACGATCGCAATCGCGTCCCCTTCGAGCGGCGGGAAATCCGTGGCGTAGCGCAGATAGTCGCACTGCCACGCGTTGCCACAGACCAAGACGCCGTCGAGACCCGCCTCATTCATCGCGGATATGAGTCGGGTGGCGCGCTCTTCATGCAATGCTTTCATGCAGTCGCGTTCCTATTTCGGCGTGCCTCCTGCGTGCGGCCCCGAACGGCGGCTCCATGGATTGTACTACGAGCGGCGGCAGGGCACCGACCGGCGTCGACCGGGACGCAGCGGTTTTCCCTCAACGGCGCCTGTTGACCGTGATGACGAGATTGCCGAACCGGTCGGCTTCGAGCGTGTCGCCGGGCATGACGACCGTGGTCGAGGCATGCTCCTCCACCAATGCCGGTCCCTCGATCCGGTTGCCCGCCAAAAGCGCCTCCCGTACGTAAGTGGGCGTGTCGACGAACCCCCCGGCCTCGTCGAAATACACCGGCCGTTTTCCGCGCCGCGCCGCGCCGGACGGTTCGGGTCCGCCGGTTTTTACGGTCTCGAAGGCGGGCTTGCGCATCACCCCGGTGACCGTCGTTCGAAGGCTGACGATTTCGGCGTTTTCGGCCGGCGCGTTGGTGCCGTAGCGCAATTCGTGCATGGCATCGAAATGGGCCTTGATGGCCTCGCGGTCGCGATTCTCGAAGACGTCCATCGGCAGATCGACCGTCACCGCGTGCTCCTGGCCCACATAGC
>JAPPHW010000169.1 GCA_028820945.1 Defluviicoccus sp. | reverse complement strand
CGCAGGTCGACGCCGCGGTCAACAGCACCTATCCCGCGACCGTCGGCGGCGCGGCGGTGCCCTTGTTCAGCTTCCTCTGCCAGGGGGACATCGACTGGAACGAGGGGTTGCGGCGCTGCATGCGGGTCACCGCGCCCGAGGGAACCGTGGTCAACGCGCGATTCCCGGCGCCGGTCTCGATTTCGACGGTCGGGTTCCGCTGGCTGGTCACGGTCGCGGCGGCCGAAGCGATTGCCCGCATGTTCGCGTCCTCGGAACGGTTCCGCGACCGGGTCTGCCCGTCCTGGAACTCGTCCAGCAACTGCAACAACGTCTTCGCGACCACGCCCGACGGCCGCCGGGTCGGGGCGCTGCTCTCCGACCACCGGGGCTCGGGCGGCGGGGCGCGGTCGTTCGCCGACGGGTTCGACCATGCCGGCACCATCACCTCCTTCGCGTCCAGCATGGGCAATGTCGAAGGCACCGAATGGAAGCTGCCGGTGCTCTACGTCTATCGCCGCTGCGTCCCCGATTCCGGCGGCGCGGGGATGTACCGGGGCGGCCTCACCGCCGAAATCGCGCTGGTTCCGCACGGGACCGACGCGCTGATCCTCAAATCCACCAACACCGCCGGAACCGACCAGACCAACGCGCACGGGATCTCCGGCGGCTATCCCGGCGCCGGATCGCAGACCAGCGTCGTCCGGGGCGCGAGCGTGCGCGAGTCGATCCGGTCCGGGAGGGCGCCGTTCTCACCCGGGGAGTTCGGCGGCGAGATCGATCACCTGGCGTCGAAGGACGAGGCCGTGCTGGGGCCGGACGATGCGCTTGTTTTCTATCCCGCCGGCGGCGGCGGGTACGGCGATCCGCTCGACCGCGATCCCGAGGCGGTCGCGGCCGATGTCGCCGAGGGCCACGTGACCGGCGACCCGGCGCGCGCGCAGTACGGCGTCGTTCTCGCCGATGACGGCAGCGTGGATCGCGCGGAGACCGGCGCCCGGCGCGATGCGATGCGAAACGCGCGCAGGGAAGGGCGGGCGGAGGCGGGCTGGGCCGCGGGGACGGCCATCGAGACGCCCGGCACGCACCGGATCGGGGAGCATCTGGAGAGCGTCGTCGGCGACGGAGGCCAAACGCTCCGCTGCGCGCGCTGCGGGCACGATCTCGCGGGCGCCATACTGCGCCGCCGGCCCCGCGGGGGGGCCGGGCCCCTGCGGGCGCTCCGCAGGGGCGGCGGCAGCCCCAACTTCGTCCTCGAAGAAATCGTCTGCCCCGGTTGCGCGACCCTGCACGAGGTCCGCGAGATCCGGATCGACGAGAGCATCGAGAGGGAGACCACGACATGAGCGCCGCGAAGATCGAGAGCGTCGGCGTGATCGGGCTCGGCAAGATGGGCGGACAGCTCGCCCGTCATCTGGCCGCGGCCGGGTTCGAGACGCGGGGCTACGACGTGCGCGCCGAAGCGATGGCGGCGGCCGAGGCCGACGGCGCGGTGCCCGTCGGATCGCCCGCCGAACTGGCATCGGCGAGCGACCTCACGATCGTCGGGGTCGGCTTCGATTCGGAGCTGGAAGCGGCGCTGTTCGGGGACGGCGGAGTCATGGAATCGCCCCGGCCCGGATCGGTCGTCGCGGTCGCCTCCACCGTCGCGCCCGCGACCATGCTGAAGATCGCCGAGCGGATCGGCGGCAGCGGCGTGACGGTGCTCGACATCCCGATGGCGCGCGGCGAGCAGGCGGCGATCGACGGCAACCTGCTGATTTTCGGCGGCGGCGACCGGGATGTCTTCGATCGCTGCCGGCCGGCCTTCTCCGCCTTTTCCGATTCCATCCACTATCTCGGCCCGGTCGGCGCGGGCCAGGTGGGTAAGCTGGTCAACAACCTGATCCTCTGGGCATGCATTTCGGCCAACGAGGAAGGGTTCACGCTCGCCGAAAAGCTCGGCGTCGAGGCGGGACCGCTGCGCGACGCGCTGCTCCAGTCGAGCGCCGGCAACTGGGCCCTCGAAACGCAAGCGGTGGAGCGGCCGATGCCGTGGGCGGAAAAGGACATGACCATCGTGCTCAAGGAGGCCGACGCGGCCCGGGTGTCGCTGCCGCTCTGCGGGACGATCAAGGAGGTGATCAAGGGCGTGAAGATCGCCCGCGGCCAGCCGATGCCCGAGGAGCGTTAGTGCGCCGGTTCAGGGGTTTCCAAACATCTGCACGGCACCCCCACCGCCGTCTCCCCACCGTCATGCCCGGAACAGGTTCACTGCTGTCCGGTCTGGATTTTCGGCGCGGGCTGTGCGCCGATGGGCGGGGACGATGTCGGGCGGGGCGGGCATCTTCCGGCCATCCTCTC
>JAPPHW010000208.1 GCA_028820945.1 Defluviicoccus sp. | reverse complement strand
TTTAATTGGTTCAATTCCGGTTTTATTTACCCCTATCTTCATTTTTTTGTTTCAGGGGGTCGGGTTTTTTGTTTTTTTTTGCCAAAGTCGAGAAGTGGGGGCGCCGGAGAGTTCGGCGCCCCTTTCCGTTGCCGGCCACACCGCCCGGCCTGTTCCAATGTCGTCATGCCCGGACTTGTTCCGGGCATGACGGAAGAACGGAAGAAACGTCGCGGGTCTCGCGCCCGCCCATGTGGAGGACACCATCGTGCATGCAACCGCCATCGTCACCGACCCCTCCGTCACCCGGAATGCGCCGCCCTCGACCCGCGTATCGGATATGCCGACAGAAATGTCGACAGGAGAGTCGAGTCGGCAAAGGTCGACATTCCCGCCCGGCATCGGCGGATCGCGAATGTCGACCCGGCAGCGATTTGTCTACCCGATGCCTATGTCGACGGCGAGTCGGCATCGTTTCGGTCGAGGGCGCGGGCCCGGGGTCTCAAAATTCGAGCACCCGCACCGGCTCGCCGTCGAGCCAGGCCCGGATGTCCTCCACCATGGCCGGGAAATAGCGCCGATAGTTCTCAAGCGAGACATAGCCCAGATGGGGCGTGACCACGGTGTTCTCCAGCCGCCGGAACGGGTGGTCCGCCGGCAGCGGCTCGACGTCGAACACGTCCAGCCCGGCACCCGCGATCGCCCGGCGTTCGAGCGCGTCGATCAGCGCCGCCTCGTCGACGATGGGACCGCGCGAGGTGTTGACCAGAAAGGCATCCTTCTTCAGGAGGGCGAGGTCGGATGCGCCGATCAGCCCGCGCGTGCGGTCGCTCAGCAACAGGTGGATCGTCACCACGTCCGAGGTCCGCAGCAGGGTTTCCTTGTCGGCGAGAGCGACGCCGACCTCGCGGCAGCGTTCCTCGGTCAGGTTCCGGCTCCAGGCGACGACCTCCATGCCGAACGCCTTGCCGATCCTCGCCACCCGGCTCCCCAGCCGGCCGAGTCCGATGACGCCGAGCGTCCTGCCCTCCAGACCGACGCCCAGCGTCTCCTGCCAGCCTCCGGCGCGGATCGTCCGGTCCTCGGCCGGGATCGAGCGCGCCAGGGCGAGGATCAGCCCCCAGGCGAGCTCCGCCGTCGGGGTCCCTACCGCGGGCGTTCCGCACACCGTCACCGCGTGGTCCCGCGCCGCCGCGCCGTCGATGGAGAGGTTGCGCATCCCGCTGGTCAGCAGGAGCTCCAGCCGCGGCAGCTTCTCGAACGTGGACCTCGGGAACGGCGTCCGCTCGCGCATCGCGCAGACGATCTCGAACCCGGCGAGGCGCCGGGCGAGCGCGTCCTCGTCGGAAAGATGGTCGCGAAAGGCCTCGACCTCGACATCGGGCGCGAGCGCGCTCCAGTCCGCCATGTCGAGCGCGCAGCCCTGATAGTCGTCGATGATCGCGCAGCGTTTCATTGCCCTCTCCCCCGCCTCGGGCGCAGGTTAGCAGACAGGACCGTTGCAGGCCGGTCGGGGCGATTGTATTTCTGCTCCGGAAGGCCGATGGAATAATCCGAAGCGGCATGCAGTCCAAGATCGTCGTCCGCGGCGCCCGGGAACATAACCTCAAGAACGTCGACGTGGAGATTCCACGCAACGCGCTTGTCGTTCTGACCGGGCTGTCCGGCTCGGGAAAATCCACCCTCGCCTTCGACACCATCTATGCCGAGGGACAGCGCCGCTATGTCGAGAGCCTGTCGGCCTATGCGCGCCAGTTCCTCGAATTGATGCAGAAGCCCGATGTCGATTCCATAGACGGGCTGTCGCCGGCGATTTCCATCGAACAGAAGACGACGTCCCGGAACCCGCGCTCGACGGTGGGGACGGTGACGGAAATCTACGACTATATGCGGCTCCTGTTCGCGCGCGTGGGCGTGCCCTACTCGCCCGCGACCGGTCTCCCCATCGAGAGCCAGACGGTGTCCCAGATGGTCGACCGCATGCAGGCGATGGACGAAGGCACCCGGATCTACCTGCTCGCGCCGATCGTGCGCGGGCGCAAGGGCGAGTATCGGAAGGAGTTCCGCGACCTTCAGAAACAGGGCTTCGCGCGGGTCAAGGTCGACGGGACGCTGCACGACATCGACGCCGTGCCCGCGCTCGACAAAAACCTCAAGCACGACATCGAGGTGGTCGTGGACCGGCTCGTGATCCGGCCCGATCCCGGCAACCGGGTCGCCGATTCGCTCGAGACCGCGCTCGCGCTGACGGAGGGAATCGCGGTCGCGGAGAATGCCGACGACGGCGAACGGACGATCTTCTCGGCCAAGTTCGCCTGCCCGGTCTCCGGCTTCACCATCGACGAGA
>JAPPHW010000393.1 GCA_028820945.1 Defluviicoccus sp. | reverse complement strand
GGGCCATGGTGCCGTCGTCCTTCATGATCTCGCAGATCACGCCCGAGGGGTTGAGACCCGCCAGACGGGCGATATCGACCGAGGCCTCGGTGTGGCCGGCGCGCTCCAGCACTCCGCCGTCGCACGCGACAAGCGGGAAGACATGGCCGGGAGTCACGATGTCTTCCTCGCCGGACGTGCGATCTATCGCGACCGCGATCGTCCGCGCCCGGTCGGGCGCCGAAATTCCCGTCGTGACGCCCTCGCGCGCCTCGATGGACACGGTGAAGGCGGTCTGATGCCGCGTCCGGTTGTTCTGCGACATCAGCGGCAGACCGAGCCTCTCGATCCGCTCGCGCATCATCGCGAGGCAAATCAGGCCGCGCCCGTGGGTCGCCATGAAGTTGACCGCTTCCGGGGTCGCCATCTGGGCGGCAACCACAAGGTCGCCCTCGTTCTCGCGGTCCTCGTCGTCGACCAGGATCACGATCCGCCCGTTCCGGATATCCTCGATCACATCCTCGATGGGCGAGAGGAAACCGGCCGTATCGTCCAGCGCCTCCGCGACTTTCGACGGGGCCACGCGTTTGAGGCTGTCGCTCAAGGAAACCCTCTCTTCAGTTCCGCGCCGTCAGCCGGTCGACATACCGGGCGATGGTGTCGACCTCGAAATTCACCCGGTCGCCCTCCGCCAGATGGCCGAATGTCGTATGGCGGCGCGTATGCGGGATGATGTTGACCCCGAAACCCGTTTCGTCAACCTCGTTCACGGTCAGCGACACGCCGTCGAGCGCGATCGACCCCTTGGGCGCGACATAGCGCGCGAAACCTTCGGGGGCCGCGAAGACGAAGCGCGTACTGTCGCCTTCGGCGCGCGTTTCCAGGACGGTGGCGACCCCGTCGACATGACCCGACACGATATGCCCGCCGAGCTCGTCGCCGATCCGGAGAGCGCGCTCGAAATTCACCGGCGTCCCGACGGTCCAGGTTCCGAGCGTGGTCCGCGCCAAGGTCTCGGCGGACGCCTGGACGGCGAACCGGCCGGGTCCCTTGTCGACCACCGTGAGGCATGGGCCGGAGCACGCGATGGACGCGCCGATCGGAATCTCCTCCGTGTCGTAGCCGGTGTCGAAGTCGAACCGGGTGTCGCCGTCCTTCGAGATCTCGCGCACGCGGCCCAGATCGGTCACGATTCCGGTAAACATCGCCTGTCCGCCTATCCGTCCGGCTTCGGCGCCGGCCGGTAGATTTCCTCGACATCGTTGCCGACCGGCCGGCTCGCTATCTTCTCGAAGCGCGGCGCGGCGTCAAGCATGTCGACCCCCAGACCCCCGACGGCGGGCAGGCCGTCGCCGCCGATCGCGACCCCGGACCGGTACCAGACCAGGCGGTCGACGAGGCCGGCGCGAATCAGCGCCGCGGCGATGCGCCCCCCGCCCTCCACCAGCACCGACGTGATGCCCTTGCGGGCGATGGCGCGAAGGGCGGCGGTAAGGTCGACCTTGCCCGAGCCGTCGGGCTCCACCGCCACGACTTCGACGCCGGCTCCCCGATAGGCCTCCCCGCGCGCGGCCGCTAGCGGTTCCGCGACCGTCGCCCAGGTCGGGATACGGTCCGCATCGGCGATCAGGGAATGGGTCGCCGGGAGGGCCTCGTTCCCCTCGACGACGACGCGCACGGGGCTCCGGTCCGCCAGCCCGGGAAGCCGGCAGGTCAGGCTCGGATCGTCCTGCCGCGCGGTGCCGGCCCCGACCAGGATCGCGTCGTGGCGGGCGCGCAGCATATGCGCCGCGCGGCGCGCCGCCTCCCCGGTTATCCAGCGGCTTTCGCCCGACCGGGTGGCGATCCGGCCGTCGAGCGTGGTGGCGAGCTTGAGCGTGACCGCCGGGCGGCCCTGGCCTATCCGGGTGAAAAAGCCGATCAGACCTTCGGCCGCCTCATCGGCGCACAGGCCCGTCTCGACCGCGACGCCCGCCGCGACCAGCCTCTCTATCCCGCGGCCGTCCACGCGCGGGTCGGGATCCTGGCAGGCGGAGACGACGCGGGCGATGCCGGCCTCGACCAGCGCGTCCGCGCAGGGCGGGGTTTGGCCGACATGGGCGCAGGGTTCCAGCGTGACATAGGCCGTGGCCCCCCGCGCGGCGGCACCCGACCGGGCGAGCGCCTCCGTCTCCGCGTGCGGGCGGCCGCCCGGCGCCGTCCATCCGCGCCCCACCACGGCGCGGCCGCGTACGATCACGCAGCCCACGGCAGGATTCGGCCAGGCATTGCCGAGCGCGCGGCGCGCGATCGCAATCGCGCCGCGCATGAAGCGCCGGTCACTCTCCGCCTTCGACGACACCGAGATT
>JAPPHW010000377.1 GCA_028820945.1 Defluviicoccus sp. | reverse complement strand
ACGCGCCGCTCATAACGGCGTTGTCGCAGGTTCAAGTCCTGCCGGGCCCACCACCGGCCCCGATGCTCTCCAGCCTTTCCTTGAGGCGCTCCAGGGGCGCGCGGTCCCGCATCATCCGGAGCGGCACCGAGAAGTGGCCGCGCCGCCAGATGAAGCGGTTCTTTTCCGGCACCCGCCATTCGTCGATGAGCTCCTTGCCCGTCGCGAAGGGCGTGACGGTATCGAGGCTGCCGAGCACGGTGACGATGTTCTCGGGCGCCACCGCGGGCGGGCCGTCGCGGGGATCGAGCAGGGGCAGCCAGCGCCCCAGAAGCTCCTCGGTCCAGCCCCGCCGCGCCACGGCTTCCGGCAGACCCCAGATCTCCGCCAGCCGGCCGCGCTGTGCGGCATCCTCATGGCGTCCGCAATGGGTCACCAGGAACAGCACGTCGGGCTGCAGGGATGCGGGCCAGGCGGTGGCCTTGACCGCGAGGAGCTGGGAGAGCAGCGCGCCGAGGCTGCTGCCGCCGACCGCGACCGGACCGCGGCTGGTTCGCCGGCTCCAGTCGATCAGCACCGGCCACTCGCCGAGCTGGGCCGAAAACATGTCGAGCGCGCCGCGCGGCGCGCGGGCGACGAACATCTCCCCGCCATACCGCCCGTCCGGCACGCGGCGGCCGTGCCACGGCGCCTCGGGCCGGATCACGCGGATTCCCATCTGGCACATCAGGAAGACCTCGTCCACCAGCCCGTGCCAGTGGTCGAACTCGACGCAGATGCCATGGCCGAATACCAGCGTGGGCGGATCGTCGACGCCGACGGGTTCGTAGACCCTGGCGAACACGTCGTCGTTCATCACCGGGCTGGGCGAGCGAAAGCGTAGCCAGTATTCCTGCCCCACGGGCCCCGGCACGCGCTGCGACTCGAAGACCTCGGGAAACGGGTGTTGCGGCACGAAGGCGCCGGCGGGATCGGCCAACCAGGCGCCGTAATCGGCCTCGACCTCGTCGGGTTCGGGCACGTCCCAGCGAACCGGCGGGATCCGCTGACGACGCCTGAGATAGGAAAAATGACGCCTGGTCGCGTTATAGGCGTTGCGCCGGTCGCGCCGCGCCGCCTCGATCGCGACCAGGCGATAGAGCTCGGTTCCCGTTTCGCCGAAGAACACCTGGCGCCAGCGCCCTTCGGTCGCGTTCACCGCCTCGCGGGCGGTCTCGAACCGGTCGAGGGTCTTGCGCAGCGGCGCCCCGATCCCCGGGATCGGCTCCATCGGCACTTCCTCGTAGAACCGCAGGATCGATCCGTTGGCGGCCCGCGCCGCCGCCCATAGCCGCGACAAAGGGAAGAACCAGCGCCCGAGCATCCAGAGCGCCGCGCGGTCGAACCACGGTCTCGCCAGCAGCGCGCCGGCGGGCGAGCGCAACCATCTCTCGCTGAAATCCTCGGCGGTGAGACGCGGCTCCCAACCCTCGGGAAACACCGGGCCGGCCGTCAAGACGCGGCTTCCTGCCCTGGCAGCAAGTGGTTCACGGGCCTGACGTAGAAATCGAGCAATTTGCGTTCTTCGGGGTTGATCTTGTACCGGCCGGGCGGGTCTTCAAGCAGGATCCTGCGCTTCAGCAGGAGCTGCAGCCCGTCGCTGACCGCGAGGCTTTCCTCGCCGAACGGAACATACACATGCGAGCCGGTGCTTTGGAACGCGCCGATAAGCCGATGCACCCGCGCGGTGAGGTCCAGCTCGCTCAGCGGCCGGTCGGCGCTCTCCGCCACCGCCGTGGCGATCAGCGAGACCGGCAGCACCGGAATCAGCTTGCCCACCTCGCCCATGAGCTCGTTGACCAGCTTCATCGACACCGCGTATCGAGTCTCGCGGTCGATGCCCTGCAACTCGACGCCGTTTGTCGCGAGCCACGCCTTCAGCGAGATCGGCGATCCGAAATTGGCGCAGGCGCGGCCGAACCTCTGGCGGCGCCCATGCAGCAGTTCGAGCGAGGTGCGGACGAAAAAGGCGATCGTCGACTTCAGAATGAACTTCGTGCCGCGCTGGCTGATCAGCGCCTCGTCGCCGTGGAGCAGCAAGGTCCGGTCTTCGACCACCCGCTCGTAGTTGAGGCCGGTCGGAATGAAGACGATGTCCGGCGATTTCTCGACGTCGAATCCGCGCATCATGTAGTCGATCAACCCGGCTCTCGGCGACCGCATCGCACCGTCCTGAGACAGGCCCGATTCGGGGAAGATCGCCTGGGGCACGCGGCCCTCGACCGCCAGCTGGACGTAGCGCTCCACCACGCGGCGGTAGAGCGGGTTGCGGGAATTCCGGCGCACGAAATAGGCGCCCATCGCGCGCA
>JAPPHW010000241.1 GCA_028820945.1 Defluviicoccus sp. | reverse complement strand
GCCTCAACTACATCGACGTCTATCACCGCACCGGCCTCTACCCGGTGCCCTCGCTCCCCTGGCCCATCGGCATGGAGGGTGCGGGAGTCGTCGAGGCCGTGGGCGAGGGGGTGAGCGAGGTCTCGGCCGGCATGCGCGTGGCTTACGCCAGCCCGCCACCGCCCGGTGCTTACTCGGAAGCCCGCGTGATGCCGGCGGGCGCGCTGGTGGAACTGCCCGCCGACATCAGCTTCGAGCAGGGCGCGGCCATGATGCTGCAGGGCATGACGGTCGAGTACCTGATCCGCCGCACCTATTCGGTGAAGGCCGGCGAGACCGTGCTGGTGCACGCGGCTGCCGGCGGGGTCGGGCTGATCCAGTGCCAGTGGCTCAAGCACCTGGGCGTGACCGTGATCGGCACCGTGGGCTCGGAGGAGAAGGCGGAGCTTGCGCGCGCCCACGGCTGCGACCACCCGGTGCTGTACCGGACCGAGGATTTCGCCGCGCGCGTGATGGAGATCACCGACGGCCAGGGCGTACCCGTGGTCTACGATTCCATCGGGCGCGATACGCTGGAGGGCTCGCTCAACAGCCTGGCCCGACTGGGAACGCTCGCGAGCTTCGGCAATGCGTCGGGCCCCATCACCGACTTCAACCTGGCCCGCCTCGCGCCCAAGAGCGCCTACATCACGCGGCCCACCCTCTTCGGCTACAACGCGACGCGGCCGGAGCTGGAGGAATCCGCCGGCGCCCTCTTCGACGTCGTGCGCTCCGGCGCGGTCAAGATCGAGATTCACCAGACTTACCCGCTCGCCGACGCAGCCCAGGCGCACCGCGACCTGGAGGCCCGCAAGACCACGGGCTCGACCATCCTCACCCCCTGACCGCCGGCAGGGCGGCGCTGCAGCGGCCGGTGAGCGCCGCCGCCGCTCAGGGGGAGGGCCGCGGGGCCTTCCGCGATCCGGCTTTCATCGCCAACCGGGACGCGCCGGTGCACCGGTGGGTTCCCTGGATCGCGGGCTTTTCGCGGCAGTTCGTGCGGGATGCGCTGGCCCGTCACCTTCCGGAGCCGGGAGCGGGCGTGGTGTTGGACCCCTTCGCCGGCGTCGGCACCACGCTGATCGAGGCCGACCTCGCTGGCCATGCCGCCATCGGCTTCGAGATCAACCCCTACGCGGCCTTCGCCGCGCGGACGAAGCTGGGGGCGCACCGGCTGAAGCCCGCGCAGCTCGAGGCCAGCATCGCGGAGTTCGTCGCGTTCATGGAGGAGGGCGCGCGCATGGGCCGCGCGCCCGAGGCGACACCGCCCGCCGCCTTCCGCACGCGCGCCCCCTTCTACAGCCCGGCCGTCGAGCGCAAGGTGCTGCTGGCCTTCGATTTCATGGCCGCGCTGGATGCACCCGTCGCGGACTTCTTCCGGCTCGCCTTTGCGGCGACCATGGTGGGCTATTCCAACTACTCCTACGAGCCGAGCCTGGGGCGCAAGGCCTCGGTCGGGCGCCCCGATGTCGAGGACGACGACGTGGCCGGCGCCATCGCGGCAAAGCTCCAACAGATGGCGGACGATTCCGCATGGTACCGGCACGCTCGCGCCCAGCCGGAGCGCGCCGACGGGCGGGTGCTGGAACGTTCGTTCTTCGACGGCTTCGACACGCTCGACGAGGGCAGCGCGGACCTGCTCGTCACCTCGCCGCCCTACCTCAACAACTACCACTACAACCGCAACACGCGCCCGCACCTCTACTGGCTCGGATTCTGTTCCTCACCGGATGACTTGAAGCGGCTGGAGGAACTCAACGTCGGCACCTACTGGCAGAATGCCCGCGACCGGGAGCGGATCGACCTCGACCCTTCCATCGAAAACGACGCGATTCGAACCACCATCGGCGAGGTGCGGCTGCGCAACCCCGACAAAGGCATCTACGGCGGCAACGGCTGGGCCAACTACGCGGCGCGCTACTTCAACGACTGCGGCCGCTTCCTAGACGGCGCGGCCTGGTGCCTGCGGCCCGGCGCGACGGCATTGGTGGTCATCGGCAACTCGATCCTGCAGGGGGTGCCGATCCCGACCGACCGCTTCCTCGCCTCAATCGCCGAAACGCGAGGCTTTGCGGTCGCCGGCATTCACGTTCCTCGCGAAACACGGGTCGGCAGCAGCATCGTCGAATCCAGCGTCCGCGCCGGCAAGGCAAACGGTGGGACGCTCTACGAGTCCGTCGTCGAACTGCGGCGGCTCTAGAAACGGGACAACGAACTCGCTGTGACCGATCACTATAAGATGAGGTCAAATCGACGAGAGCGCACTGTCGAGCACATTTTGAGTTGACCGGTTTATGTACCAGATGAGTTGACCGCTTC
>JAPPHW010000383.1 GCA_028820945.1 Defluviicoccus sp. | reverse complement strand
AGCCCGTCGATCCGCAGCCGGAACCCGCCGAGCGCGCCCGAGGCCTGCGCCAGCTGTCCGGCGATGACCTCGAAGCCGCGGTCGAGCGGCAATTCGTCGTCCGCGTCGGTGAGCAGCGCGGTGACCGCGAGCGGGCCGGAGAGCCGTTCGGCGGCGGGCAGCGCCACCGCCGCCTTGCCGATCACCAGGCAACGGCCTTCGGACTCGACGTCGACGGTGCGCGCCGAGGGCGGCGGCAGCAGCGCCTCGGCGACCAGCGCGGCCTGCTTGGGGCCGGCATTCGCGGCCTCGTCCGACCATCCGGCGCGGTCGCGGATGTCGACGAAACCGGGCACCGGCGCGCCGATCTCTTCGGCGAGCTCCTCGAATCGGGGGCGCTCCTGCTGGCAGGCGACGATCGCATCGCCGTCCGCGATCGCCTTCGCCGCGTCCTCGATCTGGGTCGTGCAGAGCGCGTTATGGATCCGCGTGCACACCAGTTCGGCGTTCGCCCCGATCGCGTCGCGGTCGACCGCCTGGCTGCCCAGGCAGTCGCAGAGAATGAGGGTCCTGGCCAACGCGTCCTCCCCCGGTGCGTCGGGCGTCGCGCAGCCTAGGCCCCGTACGCCGCGCGTGGCAAGCCGTTTGGGATGGGCGCCTTTTTCGTATGGCGGCGGGCGGGGAGTCCGCCCATAATCCGCCGGGCCACACGATCGGGAGCCGGGCTTGTCCGAGCAGAAGGCGGTGCGCGCCATGCACCCGAGCGACGTATCGGTGCCGCTCGGCATCGTGATCCGCAAGTCGCCGGGGGTGACGCGCTGGGCGCGCTGGACCTGGCAGGTGGTCGACGTGATGCCGGGCGCGGGCGAGGCGGAGTGGCGCGAATTGCGGCGCGACGGGGACGCCGTCGAATACCACGCCGCCACGGTGGCGATGGAGCTCTGGGCATCGGACACCGAGGCCTACCTGGCCGGGCTCTCGGCGCGCGTGCCGGCGGTCTTCGTGGTGCTGCGCGAGCCGGAGGCGGAAGACGCCGAGCACGAATTGGAGGTGGTGCTCGCCACCGCCTCGCCCTACGAGGCGCAGGACTATCTCGACAGCGGCGAGGAGATCGTCGAGCAGGTGCCGATGCCGGAGGGGCTCGCGGCCTGGGTCCGCGACTTCGTCGAGGAGCACCACGAGGACGAGGAGTTCGTCAAGCGCCGGCGCGACAACCGCAAGGAGGGCGAGGCCGAGGACGGCAGGGGCGATCCCCGGGTCCGCCAGCTCACCGACGTCTACCGCGCGCCGCGCCGGGGCGGCGGGGAGCGGCTGCATTGACGGCGGAAACCGAAGGCCGCGATTTCTGGTCGCGCCGCAAGGCCGCGGTCGAGGCCGAGAAGCGCGTCGATCTCGAGGACCGGGAGGACGGGAAGGCCGACGAAGCGCGCAAGGCGCTCGAGGAGAAGCCGGACGAGGAGGTGCTCGCCGAGCTCGACCTGCCGGATCCCGACAGCCTGAACAAGGGCGACGATTTCTCGGCTTTCATGGCGAAGGCGGTGCCCGAGAGGCTGCGCCGGCGGGCGCTCAGAAGGCTCTGGCTCTCCAACCCGGTGCTGGCCAATCTCGACGAGCTGCTCGATTACGGCGAAGACTTCACCGACGCCGCTACGGTGGTCGCCGACCTGCAGTCGGTCTACCAGGTGGGCAAGGGGATGGTCCGCGACGAGGATCTCGCCGAGACCGCCGGCGACGCGGCGGAAGCGGAACCGGCGGAAGCGGAACCGGCGGAAGAAGAGGCCGCGGACGATCCGGAGGAGCCGGAAACAGCATCCGCGCCGGAGGAGGCCGTTCCGGAACCCGGGGAACCCGAACCCGGCGAAGAGACCCCGCCCGAGCCGCCGGCGCGGCGCCACATGCGCTTCGCCTTCGCGGAACCTGACGGCGGCGGGACGAGAGGACCGGACGAATGAACCAGGCATCGCCCAACCCGCAGATCCCGGAGGAAGACCGGCTCCGCGCCGGCATGTACGACTTCCTGGGCGCTCTGCTGGCGCGGCCGCCGGACGCGGAGCTGTTGCGCAAGTCGACCGCGCTCACGGGCGACGACAGCGAGGTCGGCCGGGCGGTCCGGACGCTCGCCCGGATCGCCGCAGCGACCGGGCCGGAGGCCGTGGAGGACGAGTACAACACGCTTTTCATCGGGCTCGGGCGGGGCGAGCTCCTGCCCTATGCGAGCTACTACCTGACCGGCTTCCTGAACGAGAAGCCGCTGGCGGCGCTGCGCGACGACATGAAGGCGCTCGGAATCGTCCGCGCCGACGACGTTTTCGAGCCCGAGGACCACATCGCCAGCCTGTTCGAGATGATGGCCGGAATGATC
>JAPPHW010000181.1 GCA_028820945.1 Defluviicoccus sp. | reverse complement strand
CCGCGTCCGCGTCGCCGACATCGGCCCGCACCGGCCAGCCGTCGCCGCCGAGCGCACGGCATTCCGCGGCGACCGCCTCCGCCGCCTCGGCGTTGCGGAGATAGTTGACCGCGACGCGTCCGCCCTCGGCGGCGAACGCGCGGGCGATGGCGGCGCCGATTCCCCGGCTTGCCCCGGTCACCAGGATCACGCGGTCGCGAAAATCCATGTCAGTCGCGATAAGCGGCGAAGTCTTCCGCCGCCGCCTCCGCGCCGCGCTCGATCTCGACGATGCGCACCAGGTCGAGCAGGTTGAACCGACCGTCATGGTGCCAGCCCGCCTCGGGCGCGGTCATCTCTCCCAGAGCGCAGATCCGCGACGCGCCGGCCTCGCCGAGGAGGGCGGAGAGGCGGAACAGCGCCTCCGGCGCCGCCGCGACGCCGACCGTCTGAAGCCAGGGGGCATGCCGCGCGATCTCCGGGAGCGCGTCGTAGAGGCAGTCGAGCGCGGCCACCTTGACCGTGCGGTTCGACCCGCCCGGCGCCAGGCCCGGGTCGTCTTCCGCGAAGACCACGCGCCACGCGCCCTCCGTGTCCCCGGCGATCTCCACGTTGTTCGAGACCACGGACTGGAGTTCCGCGTTCTGCCGCGCGGCGGCGAGGCCGGCGGCCTCGTCCGCGTCCAACGCGCGCCGCGGGAAACGGCGGGAGAGCGCGGCCAGCTCGCTGCCGAGATAGCCGGCGAAGGCGCGGGGGCTCACCGCGCCGCCGCGCTCGACGTAGAATACGTGCGGCGAATAGCAGCCCTGCTGGTCGTAGCGCGCGATGTCGAGCGCCGCCCGCCGGGCGACGGAGGCGACCTTGTCGGCGTCCAGGGCCGCGGCGGCGATCATCCCGAAGCCGAGCTTGTGGCCGTAGGGCAGAAACCGCGTCGCGACCGGAACCCGCGCGCGGATCCGTTCGAGCGTCGCGTTTCCTCCGTAGGCCAGCACGAGATCGGCTTCGTCGAGCAGCGCCTGCTGGCGGTCCTCGTCGCCGCCTTTCCACCAGACGATCGCGATGCAGTCCGCGAGCCGGGGCTCGATGTCGGCGACCGCTTCGGCGAACCAGGCCGCCATCAGCGGTTCCGCGCTCGGCAGCTTGCCGATACTCGCCGACTTCACGAGAAGGCCCGAAACCAGGCTCCAGAGCGGCAGGCCGGGCACGTTGCCGGCCCAGACATGGCCGATCAGCGCGGGCCCGACGGCGCGGCCGTAGCCGCCCTTGCGAAGCGGCTGGAATCCGTCGAGCATTTGCGGGTTGGCGAAGTCCTCTGCGACGAAGGCGGACAGCTGGGCACCGCGGAACGTCTTGAGACAGGCGGTCAGCCCGAGCCGCACGGTCTCCGGATCGTAGCCGGTGACTGTCGGCAGCAGTTCTTCCGCCCGGCGCCGGCGCGGGTTCGAACGGTCGAGCAGGGTACGCACCGCGCGGTCGAGGATGTCGACGATCTCATCCGTCCGGAGCCCGGCAAGGAAGCGCTCGCGCGACCGGCGCACTTGGGCGGCCAGGGCCGTAAGCTGATCGCCGGAAAGAACCGGCACGGCAACCTCCGCGCACCGGCTCCAGGCCGAAAAGCGGAGCGTTTCCCGCTCTACGGTTTCGGCCGGCAGGCCGGGAAGATGGCCTGCGAGTTCGGCCACGTCCGCTACCCCCTTGCCGCCTCCAGGAACTCGGCGACCGCCACCGAGCATCCCTGGGCTTCCTCGTCCCCGGCGCGGCCGAGAAGGACGAAGCCCCGGTCGCAGGCGATTCCCACGTCCTCGGTCATGATCGCCGCGGCCGAATTGTAGTTGGCGAGATCGCAGTGGACGAGGATGCCCTGCTCGCCATCGGGGACGTCGGTGCCAGACAAGGGATTGACGATCCGGGTGCGGATCCAGTGCGGCCCCGACTTGGGCGCGCCGGCGCGGTCGTTGCCGTCGTCGTAGAACTGGGTGCTGAGCTCGGTCATGCCGTACATGTTGATGCAGTCGGACCGCGCGACCCCGAGCAGCGACTCCATCCGGCCGTAGAACTCGCTCGCCGCAACGTCCCGCGAGCGCCCCTTGAACCCGCCGGTGTCGAGCACGCGGCTGCCCGGGGGAAGACGGTAGCGCCTGCCGCCGCGCTCCATCTCGTCGAAGGCATGGACGAAGCTGTAGGTCGCGCCCAGCAGCGCGTAGGGCTCGCCGGTGGTGGCCGCCTCGTCGAGCGCGCGGAACAGGAGGTCGTTCTCCAGCCCCTTCTGATTGAGCAGGTACTCGCTGTCCGGCGTGCCGAAATGGCTGGCGGCGAGCGCGAGATAATGGGCGAGCGAGGAGTTCGGCATCTCCTCCTCGGTGGGGAACAGGATCCCCA
>JAPPHW010000026.1 GCA_028820945.1 Defluviicoccus sp. | reverse complement strand
CGGCGCGCGCGCTCTTCGCCGTCGCCGCGATCTTGATCCCGGCCTGGGCCTCCATGGCGCTCCAGTCCTTTGCGCCGACCTTGTGCACGCCCGGGTTGGCCCAGATCTTGAGCGCCTGGCCTTCCGCCGCCGAGGCGCCCGGTATCCGGCCCATGATCGCGGCCGTGCCGAGAGCCGACGACGCGTACATGAATGCCCGGCGTGTCCACTGCATCTGATTCATTCTGGTTCCTCCCTTTGGATTGAGCCACGAACTACCGCTGTGCGTGCAGCGGCCGCGACCCTGCGGGGCGCTGCGCGGCAGGCTGGACGACACACTTATCCCGCGTAAACGATAGCCGAGAAAGGAGCAAGAGGGTAGGCAGTGGCCGAACCATGTGGGTCGAGTGCGGCGTGCGACGCCGATACGATTCTATCCAAGCCGGATAAACCCAGGGATAGGCGTCCTCACAACCACACCTCATCCAAGCGTAGACAACGCTGGTTACGAGTCCCTGCAATCAAAAAAGCCCCTGAAAAAATTGATGTTTTCGGGGGCTTTTCGATTCTGGAATCGGGCTGAATTTCGCGCGATCAACACATGGTCAACACGGCGAGGCTCCGCCGTATTCCACAGTCAGAAGGGGTTTCCTTCGATGGGGTATCTACTGCTTCTTCGTGCCGAAGGCGCCAATCATGTCGGAATGCTCGAAGATCCCCGCCGCCTCGGCATGGCCGGGACCGTAGAAGCCGCCCTGGATGCGTGCGCCCGACTGGCCTCTTGCGAAGGTTCCGTCCGAGCCGACCTCGAGGTCGGTGAAAATCACCGCCTCGACGCCATGCGCCGTCCCGCGGTCGATGTTCCTGATGCCGCTGAACCCGGCATCGAGCCCGCCCGCGCCCATGTCGTAGTTGAGCGCCGCCGTCCCGACCAGCCGGTCGCCGCGACCGTCCCCGGCGACAGGCGTTCCCACCATGATGCCGAGCCAGGTGGCGGACCCGGTCAGCGGACGGTCGGTGAGGTCTCCCAGGGCCAACGTCTGCACGGTATCGCTCTCGAACTCTTCGCCGACCGTGCGCAGGCGGTTGAGCGCGAACGAGCCATGCTCCGTCCAGGCGCCGAACGAGGTCACGTCGACGCCCATCTGCTGCCCGCTTCCCGACGTCAGAGTGATTCCGTGCGCCGAGCCGATGGGTTCGGCATCGCCGAGGTCGACGACGGCCATGTCGAGGCCGGCCGTCTCGGTCTCTCCGGTCGAGGGGTCGAGCAGCCGGCACTCGGCCCCGGAGCATTCCGACACCTGCCGGACCGTGAGGGTCCCCTCCGGAAGCGCGAGTTCAGTGTGCATCGTGGAAACGACCAGGGAATCGGTGCGCGAGACGATGTCCTGTTGACGCGCCTGCTGCGCCGCCGCCGTCTCCATCGGCGCGGACAGGCCGGTCAGCTCCCTGATGTCGTCGAGGCCGAGGGCCTGCCGCGACCCGGAATCGCCGCTCCCGCCGCAGGCCGCGAGGGAGAGGACGGCTGCCGCCGCCATGACGCAGGCAAGATGAAGTCTCATGTCGTTGTCCTCCGGAAAAAGCGATCGACGGGGCGGGCCGGCGTATCGACGGTCAAGGTCCTGCCGGCCGATTCGGCGAGCCGTCCTCGCAATCCGCTCCAATTTGCGAACTGAAGACCGGAATGACAATGCCGCGCCAGGCAAAGTGGAGGCCGGCGTGGCATGAGGCGCCATGCCCGGCCGGGGCGAGGGCACGCCATCCCCGCGGAACACGTACAGGTTATGTCCCCAGATTTGGTGTAGGAGTTATGGGGACACAAAAGCGGTTTGTCCGGCTTTCGCGCGGCGGCAGGTCTTCGGGCGGGAGGCCGCCGTTCTCCGCGTAGGCTTCGAGCCACGCCTCCAGCCAGCGCGGGACGCCGATGCCGTTAAACGCGAGGGTGCCGAGGACCGGGTATATTGTGGCCGCGACCCTTTCCTTTGCAGTCGCGGTCGGCACGTTGCTATGGAAACGTCGAATCGGCGGGCGAGTTCGGACATGAATATCAACGGGCAAACGGCGATCGTCACCGGCGGCGCATCCGGACTGGGAGAGGCGACAGCGCGGGCGCTGGCTGCCGCCGGCGCCAGGGTCGGCATTTTGGACACCGATGAGGAGCCGGCGCGAAGACTCGCGGCTGAGATCGGCGGTGCCGCGGCAGCGTGCGACGTGGCCGATCCCTTGAGCCACGAGACCGCCGTCGCGGCCGTCCGCGAGCGGCTGGGGCCGGCACGCATCCTGGTCGCCTGCGCCGGCATCGCTCCGAGCGCCAGGCTGATACGGCGGGACGGCAAGGCAATCGCGCTGGAAACGGTCACCCGCGCGATCCGCGTCAACCTGATCGGCACCATCAACTCCTGCCGGCTGGCTGCCGCCGACATGGCCGCCCTGGAGCCGATGGAGGACAACGAGCGCGGCTGTATCGTGACCACCGCCTCGGTCGCGGCCTTCGAGGGACAGATCGGGCAACTCGACTATGCCGCCTCGAAGGGCGGGGTGGCGGCGATGACGGTCCCGCTCGCGCGCGAGCTTGCCGGCGAGGGAATCCGCGTGAACTGCATCGCGCCCGGCCTGATGGACACGCCTATGATGAACGGTCTGTCGGAACCGGCCAGGCGGTTCCTGCTCGAGACTACGGTTTATCCCAAGCGTCTGGGGAAACCGGACGAGTACGCCGCGCTCGCCCTTCACATCGCGGAGAACGCCTTTATGAACGGTTCGGTAATCCGGTTCGACGGAGCGCTACGAATGGCGCCGGAGTAGCCAACGCCAGCGGGCGATGCGGTGCGGGATACCGTTCGCGCTAGAATGCGTGTATAATTGCTTCTTCGGATTAATCGGGTTTATGAAGGCGGTACGGAGACCTAATTTTTCTTATGTTATGGCAAATATCAGACGATCGCTCGGCGGTTGCAGAACAATTGCCCCCCTGTCGATTCACCGAATAACAGTATGACATTGCCGAACACGGACAACGGCGTTGCCATCGTCGGGTACAGCCATCGCATGCCCGGCGGCATTCAATCGGATTCCGATTTCTGGACCCTGTTGGCCGAGCGCGAGATGGTCCAGGAGCCGATCGCCGATCGCTACGGAAGAGGTCACCTGCCCATCGGGGAATTTTCGGGGCCGGGCCGGCTTGCGAGCCCTTACGAGGGGCTGATTCGCGACGACGACGAGCTGCTTTTCGACCGCGCGTTCTTCGGCATGTCCCACAACGAATTGAGGCAGACCGAACCGCAGGTAAGGATGCTGCTCAATTGCGCGTGGGAGGCCATCGAACACGTCGGTTGGGACCTGCACTCGCTACGCAACAGCTCCACCGGGGTCTTCGTCGGTTCGCAGGTTCCGGCCGTCTCCAACTGGCGGCCGCAGCATGGCGTCACCGAGAATTCCGTATCCGGCATCAGCCTCGCCATGCTGGCCAATCGGATCTCCTACCACTTCAACCTCATGGGGTCGTCGGCCACGTACTGCACGGCCTGCTCCGCCGGCCTGACCGCTCTGCACGCCGCGATGAACGCGCTCGCGTGCGGCGATTGCGACCGGGCGCTCGTCGGCGCCGTCACGTATCTAGGCAGCGCCCGGATGAGCAGCGGCTTCAACCTGATGGGGGTCATCAGTCCCGACGGCGCCTGCCATTCATTCGATGCGGAAGCCAACGGCTACATGCGCGCCGAGGGATCGTTCGTCTTCGCCGTCAAGCCCCTGGCGGCGGCCGAGCGGGACGGGGATCCTATCTACGCGGTGATCGAGGCGACGACGGTGAACGCGGCCGGCACGGCCGACGGCACTGCCGGGCTCGCACCGGGCCGGTTCATCAGCGCGCCGACGCGTCATTCCCAGGTCCTGCTGATGCATGAGGCGGCGGCCCGAGCCGGCCGCACGGCGTGCGAGTTCGACTATGTCGAGGCGCACGCCACCGGAACCGCGGTCGGCGATCCCATCGAGGGCAACGCCATCGCGGAGGCGTTCGGCGGATTCGAGCGCGAGGTCCCGCTACGGGTCTCCAGCGTCAAGAGCAATGTCGGGCACATGGAGGCCGCCGCCTTTCACTGCGCCCTGCTCAAGGTCGTCCTGATGATGCAACGGCGCATCTTCGCGCCGGCGTCGAAGAGCTTTCAGGTGCCGAATCCGGAGATCGACTTCGACTCTTGCCCGATGCGGGTGCAGACGGAGTGCGAGCCGTTCCCCGAGCATCCGGTCGTCATCGGCATCAACTCGTTCGGCTTCGGCGGAGCCAACGGGCACTGCGTGGTGCGCGAGTACCGGCCGTCGCGGCCCAGGCTCTGGTCGGTGCCGCTGGCGCCCGACGCGGGCTTCATGATCCCGCTCTCGGCACGCACACCCGATGCGCTCGTGGAAAGCGCGCGACGCATGCGGGAGACGCTCGACGCGCAACCGCTGGACCTCTACGCGCTTGCCGGCAATCTCAGCCGCCGCCGCACCCGTTTCGCCGCGCGAACGGCGTTCGCGGTACGCAGTCTGCCAGATCTGGCCGATGCGCTGGACGGGTTCGCGGAAGGGGGCGCTCCCATCGGGACCGCGGAGGAAGGCGAGCGACGGCTGGTCATGGTGTTCGCCGGGCAGGGGACGCAGTGGGCCGGCTGCGGGCGCGATCTGTACGAGGCTCATCCCGTCTTCCGCCGTGCCGTCGACGCCATTGAGCGGCACTGGCGGGAGCACGCGGACACTTCATTGCGCGAAGCCTGTTTCGCGGCCCCGCAAGAGAAGCTCGACGAGGTTCAACTCGCGCAGCCCGCTATCTTCATGATCCAGTGCGCGCTGGTGGAATTGTTCAAGACGTGGGGTGTCTATCCTGACTGCGTGATAGGCCACAGCTCGGGCGAAGTGGCCGCGGCCTATGCCTCGGGCGCGCTCTCGCTGGCCGATGCGACGCGCCTGGTCTTCCATCGCGCCACGCTGCAGCAGCGCGTGGCGGGATCCGGCCGCATGTTGACCATCGGTCTCGATCGGCCGGGCGTCGAGAACCTTCTGGATATCCTGGACATTCCCTTCCGACTCGATGGCGACCGGCCCGTAGAGGTCGAAATCGCCTGCGAAAACGCGCCGGCCAATACCGTCATCTGCGGTCCCGAGGACGATCTGCGGCCCGTCATGGAGGAACTGGACCGACGCAACCTTCAGCACCGGCTGATCCCGGGCAACATCGCGTTTCATTCCCGGGCGATGGACGCGATCGAGGGCGATGCCGTCGACGCGCTCGCCTTCCTCGACGGTCGCGCCTTCGACGTCGACGTACCCTTTGTCTCGTCGGTAACGGGCGTCGAGACGGAGCGGTTGGACAGCGCCTACTGGTGGTCCAACATCCGCCAGCCAGTCCGCTTCGCCAAAGCGATGGAGACCGTCAAGCGCGACCACCGGCCCGACGTGGTGCTGGAGCTCGCACCGCACTCGGCCCTTCAGCCCATCGTCGCCCAATGCGTGGAGGACATGTCGCCGCCGCCCGTCTCCGTTCCGACGCTGATGCGGGACCAGGACGCACGCATGGGCTTTCTCGCAGCGCTGGGCGCCCTCTTCAGGGCGGGCGTGACACTGGATTTCGCCGCCCAGTATCCCCGGCCCGAGCCCGTTGTCCACCTGTTGCCCGGACATCCCAGGGACGAGCAGAAAACCGTCGACAACAGGCTTGACGATGAATTCTTCCTGCGACAGGGCGACTACGCGCACGGCCCGTTGGTCGGCCACCGGATTCCGAGCGACCATCTCCTCTTCGAAGCGCGGCTTTCTGAAAGGGCATTTCCGTGGCTGGCGGAACACCGCGTTCATCATGCGTCGATCATGCCGGCCGCCGGCTATATCGAGCTGATACTGCAGGCCCTCGGCGGCGTTCCGGTCCATTTCGACGTGCTTGAGTTCCTGCAGCCCTGCCCCATCCCGAAGACGCCCGTCAGGCTACAGACAGCCCTGTATCCGGTCCCCAACACGTCCGGCGAATACACTTTCCGGATTTCGACGCTGCCATACGAGGTCGACCCGAAGAGCGAGCTGCATTGCCGCGGAAGAGTGCGCTTGATCGACGCTCGGCCGGCGCTCGATGCACCGGACACGCTCGCGGATATCGATTCCTCGCGCTACGAGGCTCTTCGCTACGCGGCCGACGACGAGATATACGAACGTTTTGAGGTGGTTCTCGGGGATACGTATCAATACGGTCCCCAGTTCAGGAACATTCGGCGGCTCAGGCGCGATCCCGAGACGGGCCGCCTTCTGCTGGATGTCGGGGTCGACGAGGCACTTTGGACGGACGCCCGAAGAGAGGGATACGTTTCCTTTCCGCCTCTCCTCGACGGCGGATTGCAGTCGTTTCTCTACGACCTGATGCTCGGCGCCGATCGCTTCGCCATCCCTCTGCGCGCCGAAAACGTGACGTTCCTGGGCGCCCCGACGGTGCCGCACCTCGTGTGCCAACTGACCTATCCCGGTGGCAAGCGGTACGAAGTCGACGACAAGGGTCAATACGACGTTCCCAATGGCGAGTGGGTTTCCGGCCGGTTGAACTTCTACGACGCCGCGAACGGCGCCCTCAGCCTTCACGTCGAGAAATACATCTCCTTCATTTCCTATCCCAGGCGGGTCGACCAACCCCACAGCAAGCATAGCATCGTCTGGCAACCCAAGTTCCTTGCCGATGGCGGCGCGATCGCGGATCGGTTGCCCGAGGGCGAGATCGAGCCATCCGTCTTGCTCGCCGCGCTCGAGCGCTCCGATGACGGCGATGCGCGCGTCTGCCACGCCCTGGAGTTCGCGGACTCCAGAGAGCCGGAGCAGACCGTACTCCACCGCTGCCTCGACCGACTGTCGCGCGAAGAGGGACAAAGCGAGTTCTGGCTCGTCGCCGACGACGAGGAGGCCGCGCGGACATGCTTCGATGCCTTCCATGCGCAAGACGCGGCGCTGCGCTTCGACTGCCTCGATCCGGCCGCGCGCCAGACCTCCGCGCTCGACCGGGGTCTGCTGCGGCGGTGCGCGGCCGAGGTCGTGTTTCTTCACGGCGATGGGGACGCGTTCACAGCCGACGACTGGCAGTTCTGGCGAGAGGTGACGGTCCCGGGAGGTCTGGCACTGGTCTCGCATGAAGACGGCGCGATCGTCGAGCCCGACGCGGGCTGGACCGAGTTGCGTAGAGGCCGGCGGACGACTCTGCTGCAGGCGCCGTCGCCCCACACCGATGAATCGGGCGAGCCATCGCCGCCGGGCCCGCGCTGGGTGCTCGGGGAGCCTCGGAGCTGGGCGGCAGCCTGGGTAGCCCTGCTCGACGATCCGGCGGTCCATCCGATCCCTTGCGAGGCCCTTTCGTCGGACGGTCCCTTCGAGCCCGAGGCGTATCCGGACGCGGCGGAAGTACAAGCGATCGATTTCTTCTGCGACTGGGATCCGGAAGATCCGACCGGCGAGATCGCGGTCTCGCAATTCGTTGGCCTCATTCAGTCGCTGGTTCCCTACAGGATCGACCGAGCCAATTGCCGGTGCCGCGTCACCGTGGCGACCCGGAAGGCGGTTTTGGACGCGGAGGATGCGCGCGGGAGCGCGCTCTGGGGGGCGGTGCGCAGCATGTCGATGGAGATCGTCGAGGAAGCCAGGCTCGATTTCCGCCTCGTGGACCTGGGCGCCGCCGCCGATCTCGAGACGCTGGCATGGCTCGCGCGGCACGACATACGCGAGCGCGAGCTGGCGGTGCGCGAGGGCCGGCCGTGGGTGCCGCGCGTCGTGAGCAACCGCGATGAGTACGCGCGCGTCCCGGCCGGTGAGAATCCGCCATATCGGCTGTTCCTGGACAATGCGGGGCAGATCGGCGGGCTGCGCATGAAGACCTACGACCCGCCGCATTTGGGGCCGCACCACGTGGAGATCGACGTCGCGGCCGCGGCGCTCAACTTCCGCGATGTCATGGTGACGCTGGGGCTGCTGCCCGCATTGGCCTACGAGCGTTCCGCGCTCGGCCGCGAGGTCGGCATGGAGGCGAGCGGCGTGGTGCGCCGCGCCGGCGTGGCGGTGGACGGGCTGGAGCCCGGCGATGAGGTGGTCTTCGTCGACGGCGGGTGCATCGCCAATCGCACGACGGTCGGCCAGCACCGCGTCTTCCCCAAGCCCAAGGGCCTCAGCATGGAGGAGGCCGCGGCGTCGCTCTCGGTCTACGTCACCGCGTACTACGCCCTGATCCACCTGGCCCGGCTGCGCAGGGGGCAGCGCGTCCTGATCCACTCGGCCATGGGCGGCATCGGGCAGGCGGCCATCGCGCTCGCCAACGACGTGGGCGCGGAGATCTACGCAACGGCAGGCAGCGAGAGCAAACGCGACGGGCTGCTCGCTTTGGGGGTGCGGGCGGCGTTCGATTCCCACAGCGAGGAGTGGTACGACGGGCTGATGAAGGCGACCGGCGGCCAAGGCGTCGATGTCGTGCTGAATTCGCTCGCCGGCCGTCACGTTTCGCTCTGTCTCGAGGCCCTGCGGGCGGGGGGGTGGCACTGCGAGATCGGCAAGGTCGACATCTATGCCGACAGCGCTCTCGGCCTCCGCGTCTTTCGCAAGAACCTGCGCTTCGCGGCCATCGACCTCGACCGCCTGATGGTCGACGATCCGTACCTCTCGCGCGAGCTCTCCGAGACCTGCCTCGATCTGCTCGATCGCGGCGTGGTGCCGCCTTTGCCGGTCACCGTGTTCTCCTACGGCGATTACGCGAAGGCGCTGCGGCTGATGACCTCCGGACAGCACCAGGGGAAGCTGGTGCTGAAGGCGCCGCCGGCGTCCGCCGTTCCGGACTTTTCGATCGACGATCGCCGCCCGCTGCTGGACCCCGAGGGCACCTATCTGGTGACCGGCGGCCTGGGCGGGTTCGGTCGGCGGCTCCTGCCCTACCTGGTGACCGCCGGCGCCCGCCACCTCACCCTGATGGACCGCGACCCCGAACGGCGGCGCGACGAGTCCTGGCTGCGTCGGTCCACGACACTTGCGGACATAGGGCAAGGAGTCGAGATCGACATCGTTCCGGGCGACGTGGCGGACGAGGCGGACGTGCGCCGCTGCGTCGCCAACGTGAAGAGGCCGCTCAAGGGGGTGTTCCATCTCGCCGGCATCCTGGACGACCGCCTGTTGGCGGACCTGTCGCCGGAGTCCGTCGCCCGGGTGTTCGCACCCAAGGCGCGGGGAGCGCTCAATCTCCATCGTGCCACCGCCGGCCTCGCGCTCGATCACTTCGTCATGGTGTCCTCCACGTCATCGACATTCGGCAATCCGGGCCAGATCAATTACAGCGCGGCCAACGCGTATCTGGACGGCCTCGCCGCCTGCCGGCGCCAGCAGGGGTTGCCGGCGCTCTCCTATAGCCTGGCGGCGGTCGCCGACGCGGGCATGGCCGCGCGCAACCTCGGTATCCTGCGCCTGATGAAGGCGGCTGGCATGCCGCCCGTGAGCAGCCACTTCGCCATTGCCAACCTCGACTATGCGCTCCGCACGATGGGCGACAGCGACCACCTGATCACCGCACTTTTCAAACGCTAACTTTGGGGCGTCGATTCCTCCGACTACATGCGCACCGGACGCCTGATGAGCAATCAGGATGCGTTCGACGTTGGCTCCGACGAACTGCTGACGGTGGATGGCGTCATGGCACAGATCGCCGCCAAGGTCGCCGAGCTCTGCGGCCACGAAGAAGGCGGGCTGGACGAGCCCCTCTCCAGCTTCGGTCTGAATTCGATCTCGGTCGCCGAGCTGGGAGCGTTCATACAGAGCGAGTTCAACTTCCAGGCGAGCGCGCTGGAGCTGATGACCACGGCCTCTTGCCGGTCGCTGGCGGAGGCCATCGTGTTCGGCACGAAAACGGACGACGAGGCCGAGGCCGAGCGAGAAGGCGACCCGATCGGCGATGCCCCCCTGGCGGCGCAGCGCCGCGTGCGCCGCAAGCCCTCGCCATTCGCCAGCCAGCCCGAGGACCATTTCCCGTCGGCGCCGTGTTCTTCGGAGAGCGCCGGGACGGCCCCGCCCGTCCGGTAGCGCGGTTTCGCGGCACGAGAGCCAGCTACGTGCCGGCGTTGTGGATTACGGAGTAAGACCTCATGGCCGGAAAGCTCTCCGCCGACCTGCCGGTGCCGCCTCTCATCGGCCGACTGCCGCCGCAGTGCCAGAGGGACGTGGCCGAGTTGCGGCGCGTCGTTCATGCGGCGGTTGCGCGGGAGACGCCCGCCGCTCCTGTTCCGCCGAGCGAGTTTCGGGAAGTCCTGCTGACCGGTGCCACCGGCTTCGTCGGGCGCTTCTTCCTGCGCGAGCTGCTGCGGCAGAACGACCGGCTGATCGTGCACTGCCTGGTGCGCGCCGACAGCGTCCGGCACGGGCTCCAGCGGCTGCGTGCCGCCATGGAGGAGACGGAAATCTGGGAGGAGGATCTCGCACCGCGGGTCAAAGTGACGATCGGCGACAATCGCGAGGAACGCTTCGGACTCGGCGAATCCGAGTTCAACGATCTGTGCGAGCGAATCGACGCGGTCTATCACCTCGCCGCCAACGTGGGGCTCGTCCTGCCCTATGCCGACTTGCGCGAGGTGAACGCGCTCGGTCTTCGTTCCGTGCTCGAGTTGTGCCTGCGCACCCGCTACAAGCACCTGTTCTACGTGTCCACCATGGGCATTTTCCCCGCGTATTTTTGCAACTTCGCGCGGGAATACAGTGAGAGCCGGATCGACGAACAGATGTCGCCGGACGTCACCGACATGAAGAAGATCTTTCCCCTCGGTGCGGTCGGGTATCCGTGGAGCAAGCTGGTGGCCGAGCAAGGCGTGCTGTTCGCGAAAGCGGCCGGCGTGCCGATCGCAATCTTTCGCCTGCCGCTTATGGGGTTACCCAGCACAGGGTATACGCACGCAAACGACTTTCCGACCCGGCTGTTCGCCGCGGCGACTCAACTGGAGATGGCGCCGCGAGGCTTTACCATACAAAGGCAGGCCGAGCCGGTGGATACGGTCGTCGAATTATGCACGGCGATTTCCCTCAACCCCGATCGGCGATTCACCGTCTATCACTGTTGCGACCCGGCGCCGCCGTATGAGGATCTGGAAGTGGCGGAGTTCGGATTCTACTGGAAGGAAGTCTCGTATCGATCCTTCAGGCGTTCGTGTCAGGCGGTCGGCGAGGAATCTCCGCTGCACGGGCAGTGGGTGCTGTTCGACCATTTCGCGCCCTACTGGTTCAGCGAGGACAAGACCCGCCGTACGCTGCCGATCGACGATCGTGCCATTCGGGAGGACTGCCCGCGTCCGATCAAGTGGCCGGCATTGCTGGTCCGGCACGCGCGTTCATACGACTGGCTCAGGCGGAATGAGGACAAATGGCCCCATTCCATCCCGCATGCCCGCCTGGATTTCGACGGCCTGGTCGCTCAGGCCGAGACATACGCCCGGCGTATGGGCGTCCCCTTCGAAGAGACCTATCCCGCATGGAAGCTGGAGGGGCTCGAGCAACTGATCGAAGCGCTGAAATCGCCGCAGGCCGGGCTGCGCAGGACATCGATCAGTCACGTCATCTATGGGTTGACCCGCGCTCTCCGCAACAACGCGATGCTCGCGTGGGAGCGCCAGCAGCACCCCGAAATCGAACGCCAGGCGATCGAGCGGCCCGTCTTCGTCGCCGGCATCAACAGGACCGGCACGACATTTCTACATCGCCTTCTGTCGCGCGATCCGCAGTATTGGACGCTGCGCCGCTACGAGTTGACCGAGCCGGTCCTGTCCTCGGGCGAATACGGCACCGTCGCCTGGACTACGGAGGATCCCCGCCGGGTCTATGCGGAAGAACTGTTGAACGCGTCCGGGGCAATCGACGCGCTTGCCGGGCTCCACCGCGTCGATATGAGCGAGCCGGAGGAGGACTTCATGCTCCTTTGGCTCGCCTTCAGGACCTGGGCCTTGACCATCGCGCACTACGTGCCGGCGTATGCGCGCTGGCTGGCCGCGGCCGGTTCCCACGAGGTCTACGCGCATCACCGCTACGTCATGCAGAACTTTACCTGGCAGCACCGGCAGCGTGAGCCGAAAGGGCAGCGGCACTGGCTGCTCAAGGCGCCCTTCCACCTCAAGGAACTGGAGGCGCTGCTCGAGGTCTATCCCGATGCGGTGTTCATCCAGACCCATCGCGACCCCGTGCAGGTCATGGCGTCCTGGAACAGCTTGGCGGAACGGCTTCGCGGCTTTGCCACGGAGCCGAGGCCCCCGGTCGAAACCGGCGCCGAGCAGCTGGCGTTCATGAGCGGCATGCTCAACGACGCCATGCGGTTCCGCGCCTCCAATCCCGCGCTCGAAAAGCGCTGGGTCGACGTGCGCTATACCGACTTGGTCGACGACCCGATGGCCGTCGTGAACGACATTTACGAACGTCAAAATTGGCCGCTGGAATCGGACGCTGCCGAGGCGATGCAGGAGTGGCTCAAGATCCATGAAGAGCAGCGCCGTGAAGAACCGCCGCACGAGTACAGGCTGGAGGATTACGGTCTCACGCCGGAGAGCGTCAACGAGGCGTTCGCGCCGTACCGGGACTTCGTCGCCACACGCGGGTTACAATGAACGTGCGGGGGACTCGACGACGCTCAGGAAACCGGCGCAAATTGGGCGAGGCCATCCGTCCGGGCGGCCACCGTACGACGAAAAGATTGCAGTGCATCGGCCAGCCCATCTCCCTGGTACCGGAACTCATCGGAGATGGACCGGTATAGCGACTCGGCCCGTTCAAGAGACGTTCGACCACGGTTCCCGATCTCCTCTTCCGAAACGCGACCCGAAACCGCCTCCTGAAGCGTCTCCAGTTCGCTTCTCAGAAAGCCCAGAAAGTCATGGATTGCGATCTGCTGACGGGTGATCTTTTCGAAGTGATACCCCATCGCCGCAAGGTAGATCGCGTCGAGAAGCATGCCGGGATAGTCCTTGGAGACCTTGGCGATAAACTTCGAATAGGCGGGGAGCTGCTGGGCGGAAAGACGCCGGCGAACGACCATGAAGGCTGCATCGATCTCCGTCCTGCTCTTGGGCTTTCGGAGATGCTGGACGGGCTTGAGGTGCTTGAACAAAGTCAGGCAGCGGCTGAAGTAATTCTCCAGTGTCGGGTCGTAGAGCGTGGCAATCACCCGCTTATATCCCTCGATCAATGTGCCGTATTCCAGCTCCGTCTTGAAGTTGAGAGGCATGGCATTGGTTCCGAGCGGCGCCTCCAGAAGCCGGTCCTCCGACTTCATGCGCTCGTACATGTCCGTGCCCTTCAAGGCGGTCAACAAGTAGATGGGCGCCACGGGAATGCCGGTCGCCTGGATAAACTCGATCTGGGCATCGAACACGCCCTCGTCATCGCTATCCAGCCCCAGGATGAATCCGCCCTGGACCTGCATGCCGTGCCGCTGGATCGTTCGGACGGCTTGGTGGAGGTAGTTGTCCTGGGTCTTGTCTGTGTTTTGCCGCTTCTTGGTCTTGAGCAGGGCCTCGGGGTTGGGGGTTTCGATACCGACGAACACGGAGTCGAAGCCGGCCTCGATCATGGCATCCATCATTGCGTCCATCAGCGCAAGGTTCGCGCTCGCTTCCGTGGACAGGGTGAACGGATATCCCCTGGCCTTTTGCCACTCGGCTATCGCGGGCAGCAGCTCCAGGGCGTCCCGTTTGTTGCCGATGAAGTTGTCGTCAACCAGAAAGACCGGGCCTCGCCAGCCCAGGCGGTACAGCGAATCCAGCTCCTCCACGACCTGTTCCGGCGACTTGGTACGAGGCACGCGGCCGTAGAGCTTGATTATGTCGCAAAACTCGCAGTCGAACGGACATCCCCGGGAGAATTGCACGCTCATCGTGGCGTAGTTCTTGATATCGATGAGATCGAAGCGCGGAACCGGCGTCCGGGTCACATCCGGCTTCCGCGCTTCCCGATACACTTTCTTGGCCGTCCCGCTTTCCAGATCCCGAAGGAATTCCGCGAAGGTCTCCTCGACCTCGTCCAGCACGAAATGGTCCACGCCCCGGATTTCCTCGTGAAACGTGGTCGGATGAGGTCCTCCGGCGACCGCGGGAACGCTTGCGCGGTTGCAGCGCTCGACTACGGCGCGCAGCGACACGTGCTGCGTGATCATCGTGGACGTGAACACCAGATCCGCCCACTCGAGATCGGCGTCATGCAAGGCGCTTACGTTCATGTCGACCACGCGTAGGTCATAGGTCGCGGGAAACATCGCGGCGACGGTCAGCAGCCCCAGAGGCGGATGCGCCGCCTTGACCCCAGACATCTCCAGCGCGTGGTCGGCGCCCCAGTAGGTCGGCGGGTGTTCCGGGTAAACCAGCAGGGCGTTTGGCACGACCGGGTTCTCCCACGATCCAACCTGACATACGGCATGAGTCTACAGGCATTGCCTTGGAAGCCGAAGGGAAAGGCCGGTTTGACTTTCGCAGCTCGTTTGGCTGACATCCCTCCGCCCCTCAAGACCGGACGCGAGGGAACGGATCGATGAACCTCCGTCGGCTGTTCGAGACCTGGCGGCGCTACGGCTGGCGCGACTTCCGCGCCGATGCGCGAGCCGGGGCGCTGTTGGGTCTGGCGGCAATTCCGGTCACGCTGGCGCTCGGGGTGGCGTCGGGGATGGGTCCGGCGGCCGCCTTCTACACCGCGACGATCATGGCCTTTTTCGCCGCGCTGTTCGGCGGGACGCGGGCGCTGTGGTCGGGCGCCGCGATATCGCTCGCGGTGCTGACGGCGGTGGCCCTGCGGGAGCCGGGGATCGGGCCGGCCCAGATGACGCTGGTCGTGACGATGGCGGGCGCGTTCCAGATCCTGTTCGCGTGGACCGGCATCGCGCGCTTCGCCACCTACGTCCCCTACAGCGTGCTGGCCGGCTTCTTCGCCGGCATTGCCGTCATCCTGGCGGAGTCGCAGCTCCGGTTGCTGCTCGACGCGGAGGCGCGTTTCGACACGCTCGCCGTCTTCGGCATCGCGCTGGCGGTCCTGCTCGTCTGGCCGCGCTTGGTGAAGACGCCGTTTCGCGGCACCGCGGTGGCGCTCGTCGCGGCGACGCTCGCGGCCATCGGTCTGTTCCCCGGCGCGGAACGGCTGGGCGCAATGCCGCAGACCCTGCCGGCGGCGGTGCTCGCCATGCCGACCTCGGATTTCGTGCTGGAAGCCGTGGGGCCCGCGCTGGTCATCGCGGCGATCGCGTCGGTCCAGGCGGTCCAGCACGCCTTGAGCGCCGACTCGATCACCGGCGCCCAACACGCGCCGAACCGGGAGGTGTTCGGCCAGGGTGTCGGCAACGTCGTGGGCGGCATGTTCGGGGCGATGCCTGGCACGGCCAACGACGCGACGGAGATATCGCTGAGGGCCGGGGCGCGCACGGTCGTCTGCCGCATCGTCGGCTGCGCGGTGCTGGCCGCGGTGGTGCTCGGCCTCGGCCGTTTCTCCGCGCTGATCCCAATCCCGGCAATCGCGGCGCTCCTGCTGGTGCTGGCGTGGCGCACGGTCGACTGGCGGTTTCTGCGCAATCTGCTGGAGATACCGCGCGGCTACGGGGCGGCCATGCTGGCGACGGCGGGGCTGACGGCGTCGGTCGACCCCCTGCTCGGCCTCGCCTTCGGCATGGTGGTCGCCGGCCTCGTTCGGTCCGCGCGCCGCGAGCAGGCCGAGCCCGACAGCGTGATCTCGACGCCGCTGCTCGATTCCACCGTGACGGAGGACGGCGAGCCCCCGGCCGCGCGGGCCGGAATGCTGGCCTTCGTCGGCACGGTCACGCTCGCCTCGTCGCGCAAGCTGATGCGGATACTGGGCGACGACATCCGCCAGCACGAGGCGGTGATCCTCGATTTCACCCGCACCGGCTCGATCGACGACAGCGCGGCGCACGTGCTCGCGACACTCGCCGACCGGGCGCACGCGAACGGCACCGCGCTGATCGTGCTCGGCCCGTCCGAGCCGGTGGCGGCGATGCTCAAGGCCTTCGGCGTGCTCACGCACGTGCCGAAGGGACGAATGACCGACACGTCCGAACGCGCGCGCCAACAGCTCGCGGATATCCTCAGGCACAAGCGTCCCGGGGGCGGCTGATTTCAGTCCAGTGCTCGCGATAGCCGATCGGCAGGCGCTCCACGGATACCCGGAAACGGTCGCTTTTCCGTTCGACCGGTCTCCAGACCGATGACGGCAGCAATGGCCCGTCCGACCCTCTCCGCAGCTTCCTCCATATCGCGGCAGAGCCTGTGGATCCAGCCCGGCATCGAGGCGAGCTTGTCGTCCGTTCGCTTTAGTTGCGGGGCGAGAGCCGTCGCCTCCGGAACGAACAGATCGACGCCGGTCAGGGTGGCGGCTTCGAGCGCGAGGCCGATCGCCACGGAGGGGCCGCCTTTCACGATGGGCCGCAACGTGCTTCTGGCGATGCCTGTTCCGGCCGTGAGATCGCGTTCGGACATACGCCGGCGTTCCGACCGCGTCCTGAAAGGGACCGAAGTGCAACTCTTTCCCTGTGCGTCGCGCGTTCAATCCCGGGCGCTCCGGTGCCGCGCGGACGCGCGGCGGCCGGGCAGCGGAGTTCCTGCGCGACGCCGCGGGGCGGGCCGGCCGGCTACCGCACCAGCCGGGTGTTCGGGAACGCGGCGTACCAGCCGAACCAGAATGCCCGCTGCGCCGGGAGACGGCGCAGCGCACGCCCGTCTTCGGCGGTCAGGGCGTGCTCGTCCATCGTCCAGATCGTGCCGGCGCTGTCCTCGACCCTCGTGTCGCCGTCGTAGCGGGCGAACCTTACCTTTTGGCTCGCGTAGGCGCGGTTCGCGCCCGACGGGTCGGTGAGCACCACGAGCGCCGTCCCTTCGATCGCATCGTGATGGACCGGGTTCGCGGCGAGGAACTCGGCCGATATGGCAAGCGGCGCGTCCGGGCGATCTGCGAGCCGCACCGTGAACACCTCGTCCTTGTTCTTGAGCCGTGTGTCGAGGACCGGGACCGAGAACATCAACTCGTCGGTCGCGAAGTAGTCGCGGTAAGCAGCCCCTTCGGCGTAGTCGCGCCGGTGGCCGGTATCGAGCGAGAGCACCCGGGTGCCCGGGTGGCGCCGCCGCCACTCGCCCCAGGTGGTCGTCACCACGGGCCCGCTCTCCAGCGCGATGCTCTTCCCGGCGAGCGGCCCGACGACCGGCGCGCCCTGCATCGTGCTCCACAGCGACTGGGTGTCCTGGTCGTACATGAGCTTGTTCGAACGGTAGAGGAAGCCACTCGTGCCGAGCCGGTGATGCACGCCCTCATGCTCCGTGCGATAGAGGATCACGGTGCCGCAGAGGGTGCAGTACACGCCCGCGACCGGCACGCCGCCGACGGTATCGACGAACATCTCGTGCCAGGCGAGGATACGCTTCGGATAGGCGCGGGCGTCGCCGTTGACGGAGAGGCCGAACACGATGTTGTCGTCCTCCAGATAGGCGGCGTCTTCCGCGGCCAGCATCGCCGGGTTGCGAAGCGGCGGGATGCCGTCCTGCCGCACGCCGCCCCAGACGATCTCGTCGAGCCGGATGAGCGGTTCGCCCGCGGTGTCGAAATACGCCGAGAAACGCGGGTCGATGAGGCTGTAGAGCGCGCTCTTGAAGGCGGCATAGCGCGGGTGCCGCGCCTCGGGCGCATTCCACATCCTGCGTTGCCACGCATCGAGGTCGTGGCCGAGTCCGGCGCCGGTCTCGCGGTCCATGATGCCCAGCAGGACGCCAGAGACTTCCGGGTCGCGGGTCAGGCGGATGGTCTCCAGAGCCATCGGCAGGAACGATGGCTCCCATTGCGTCTCGATCAACTCCCAGGCGCGCGCCTTGTCGCTCTCCTCCCCGACGAGCACGGTCAGGAATGCCCGACTGACGGCGCGGTCGGCGACCTCCGCCCGGGGGTGTCCGGCGTTCGCCGCCAGCATCAGGACGACGCCGAACGCGACAACGACGCTGCGAATGGCGGGCATCGGGTGTCTCCTCGACCTTCTCGCCGCGACCCGTTTGCGCTTCATCCCAGGCTCTCCCGTCTCCAGTCTCCCCGGGAAAACTCTCATCCGCAATGGCCGACCCGGTTTCGCGTTCCCGCACGGGCGTTGCCATCGGCGGGCGTTCGGAGTCATGCTGGCGCTTGAGCGCGGGCTCCGGCCGGCGCCCCGGCTTGAGGTCAACACCGTCGAATCGAGTTGCCGCGGCGTGGCCGGCGCGTTCCGGTACGAGGCAGCGAACGGCGAGACAGAGATGGCGACAGGCGGGCCAAACCTCCCGCCGGCGGTGCGGACGGCGGACCCGAACACGTTCGTGGTTGCGGGTGGGAGGCACCCTGCGGGCATCCCAGGACGGGCGCTCCCATGATCCGGTGCCGCCCTTTGCTCGCCGCGATGTTCCTCGTGGCGCTGTCGTTGACCCCCACGGCTCACGGGCAGTCGGGCGAGCGATCGGAAATTCCAGACGAGGTACGCGCCTACGTACTTTGGGAGCAAGGTTACGTCCTGCATCTCAACGGCCGATACCGGGCCGCGGTCGACAGCTTCCGCGAGTCCATCGAGATTCTGCCCACCGCCGAGGGGCACACGTTTCTGGGCTGGTCGCTCAGCATGCTCGGGCAGATTGAGGAAGCGCTCGCCGAATGCCGAAAAGCCATCGCGCTCGATCCCGACTATGGCAATCCCTACAACGATATCGGGGTGTATCTGATCGAGCTCGGCCGCTCCGACGAAGCGGTCCCGTGGCTTGAGAAGGCGATCTCGGCCAAGCGGTACTGTTGCTATCAGTTCGCGCATTACAATCTCGGCCGCGTGCGTCTGGTGCAGGGGAAGCTCGACGCGGCGAAGCGCTCCTTCGAACGGGCCTTGCGGCACGACCCCGACTATCTGCCGGCGCGGATGGCCCTCGAATATCTCGACGCGATAATCGGAAAACCGTTGTAGCCGACCCTCCCGACCGGCGAGCCGGAAGGCTGGTTTGCGGGAAAGCGGAGTGCGGCGCGCTCGATCGGTGACGATCGAGGCGGCGTCCGTCCGGCCGTCAGGGGAGCCAGTCGTTCGGCACCGGCTGGGCGCGGAACACCCAGTTCGCCTCGCGGCCGCCGAAATTGACCAGGTTCATCTGGTGCTGGCTCCATTCGCCGTAGCGCGGATTGACGAACTCCCAGACGATCTCGCCCTCCGCGGTCACCTGGAAGAACCGCCCGTGCATGCCTTCGCAGATCAGCGTGTTGCCGTTAGGCAGGCGCCGGGCGCTGGAGATGAAGGAGCTGTAGAACGCCCAGAACGGCATCCCGGAGCGTGAGGCGTCGTACTGCCAGACGATCTCCCGGGCGACCGGATCGATCTCGAGGATGCGCGATCCGGGAAAGGTCTTCTGATAGACCTGCGGCAGCCCGGCGGGGCCGTCATTGTCGAACACCAGCACGTTCCCCGCGCCGGGCAGCCCGGGCGGGATCATGTGGGCATCGTGCTGCCCCGAAATCGAGTCCACGGGGCGCGGGCATTCGCCGTTGAAGTCGCGGCGCGAGAAATCGTAGGCCGCCGGATAGTCCGGGCCCATGCGCCATACGATTTCGCCCGTCGCCTTCTCGACGATGGCGATGAAATTGCCCTCCCGGGAATCGATCATCACGTTGTCCGGGTGGAAGCGGGAATCCCCGCCGTCGTACCACCTGTTCGGCCCCAGGGGCTGCATGTCGTTGACGACGAAGAGATAGGCCCGCGGCCGGACCTTGGACTTCGAGAACAGGACCGACCGGCGCTCTTCGTCGATGCCGAGCCCGTCGAGATGACGGTGCGGGACCCATTCCCACACGATGTCTCCGCCGGGCGTCACCTCGTAGATCGGCTGGTCCGTGAACTCGTCGGGGTGGAGCTCCGGGACCGTGTATTCCTTCTTGCCGATCATCATGGTGTTGCCGTTGGCGAGACGGCAGAGATCGTGGTTCTGCCGCGCCTTGCCGCCGGGCGCCTTCTCGCCCCACTCCCAGATGACGTTGCCGTCCCAGTCCATCTCGATGACGGCTTCGTTGAAGAAGGTATCGGGCTCCCGCTGGAGCAGGACGTGGCCCTTCTTTCCGCCGTTGACGGCGGGGTCGATCATCTCGGCCGGAAACCCGGTGTGGGGCCAAATGTTGACGACATTTCCCGCGATGTCGATCAGGTAGGACTCGCCGCCCCGGCCCTCATACATGACATGGCAGTCGTGGGCCCTGGCCTCGTCGTGAATCGTTACCCCCTTGGGAAAGACGGTCGGCGGCATGGCGGCTCCCGCGGGTCGCGTCGAAACGAAGGGACCGGCGGCGACCGGTCCAGCCGGAATGTTAGTGCGCGGACGGTTCTTCCACAAAGCCGGGGAGCGGAGTCGCACGCGAAATTCCAGCGGACTGGCGCGGGCTCGCGCGACGGGTCCGGCAACAGGCCGATCCGGTTCGGCCGCGTCGGCATCGGCCGTGGCTTCCGTCATTGAAAACGATCGCCGCCACGGTTAGCGTCCGGGTTCGCGAAAGATCGCTCGATGCCGGGCTCGCGGTACCGGGGTCGGCTCCAAAGGGGCAATTGCCATGATGATCAGCGGCCATATGGATTCCCGGCTGGTCCTCGTCCTGCAGACGGACCACTCCAGGGTTGCCGGGCTGCTTGCGGCGCATTGGGGAAACGCCGAGTTCGCCGAGCCGGCGCCCTACGAGTCGATGGTGCTGGCGGCGGAAGAGCACGATGCCGGTTGGTGGGAGTGGGAAATCCGTCCCACCCTCACCGATGAGGGCTACCCGATGGACTATATCGGGAGCGTCAAGACTCTCGGCTCCGTGTGGCTCGATTTCTTTCGGCACGGGATCGAGCGCGTGGCGGAACGGGACGCCTATGCCGGCCTCATGATCCTGATGCACGCCGAGGGGCTGTGCACGCGGGGCAAGGGGCTGATTTCGCACATGCCCGATTTTTCGGCGATCCCGGAGGTGCGCGACGCGCTCGACCGTTGGGAGGCCAGGCGGGAGGAACTCGTCGACGAACTTCGCCGGTCCTCCGCGTACCGCGACTTCGCCACCGAGGGGGCGCTCTGGCGGAACTTTAAGCTCATGGAGGTTTTCGACCAGATGGCCCAGTTCATCTGCAACCGTTACCCGTTCGACAGCGAGGCGCGCAGGAACGGCCCGGCGAACACGATCGGGCATGTGCCGGTGGGCGCCGGGCGGGACGACGTTACCCTGACGGTGGACGTGCTGGACGGCGAACGCGCCCGGGTCGACCCCTACCCGTTCGACCGGAGCCCGCTCCGGATCCAGATCCCGGCGCGCCTCGTTCCGGATCGGGCCTACGAGAGCCAGAAAGCGTTCCTGCGCGAGTTCCACAAGGCCGAGCGCCGCGTCATCGACTACAGCCTCCTGGCCGGATAGCGGCGCGGGCTGCCTGCCGACGGCAACCTTCGGCCGACCGAACTCCCACGCCGCCGGCGGGGGCGTAACCGCCTCCAACCGCATGACGTCCGGGGACGGTTCCGTGTATACGGTTCCGCGCAAAGCACCAAACCGCGAGGGGACCGGGAACGCGATGAGCGAACTGACGCTGGCGATCGGAAACAAGAACTACTCGTCCTGGTCGCTCAGACCCTGGCTCGCCATGCGTCACGCCGGAATCCCCTTCGAAGAGCGGCTGATCCTGCTGTTCGAAGAGAACTGGGAGGAAGCCATCGCCGCAATCTCCCCATCCCGCCGGGTGCCGGTGCTGCTGCACGGCGGGCGCGCGGTGTGGGAAACGCTGGCGATCGTGGAATACGTCAACGAGCTGTTCCCAAAAGCGGGACTCTGGCCCGCCGACCGCGAAGCCCGCGCCCACGCCCGGGCGGTCGCGAACGAGATGCACGCGGGCTTCACGGCGCTCCGCAACCACATGCCGATGAACCTGCGCCGCGGCGACCTCAAGGGGAAGGGGCGCGGGCCCGGCGTAGAGGACGACATCGCACGCATCTGCGAAATCTGGCGCGACTGCCGGGCGCGCTGGGGCGCGGACGGCGATTTCCTGTTCGGCGCTTTCTGCGCGGCCGACGCCATGTATGCGCCGGTGGTGACGCGGCTCGACACCTACGGCGTCGATCTCGACGAGACCTGCGCCGCCTACAGTCGGGCCATGCTGAGCCTGCCGGCCTTCGCGGAGTGGCGCGAGGCGGCGCTGCGGGAGCCTTGGATCGTGACCGAGGACGAGATCGACTGAAATCCTGTATGGAGACTTTTTCCGCTCCCATGTGATGACGGCGGGCCGATCGACCATGTCACCGGTGGCGGCGGCAAGACTGGCGCCCGGGCGGTATTGCCACGCGGCGGCGTGCGAAGAGGAGGCATTGGCCCGGCGGGTTCCATGCGGGCGTTCGAGCAGGAGGCATATTCCCGATGACGTCTGCCCGACAGGGCGAGAAGGTTCCGCCCGCCCTCCAGGCGTCGGGCGCCGCGAGAGGGAAAAAGGAAAGGCTTCGCTTCGTTATCTGCGGCGCCGATGACGACGGCAGGTCGGCGCTGCTGAACCGTTTGCTGGGCGGACCCGGCGCGGTTACCGGCGAGAGACGGGGGACGGCAGATCCCGCGCCGCCGGCGGAACCGGAACGATGGATCGCCGACGACATTTCCTACCGCAGTTTCGGGACCGGAAAACGCAGCTTCGTCGCCATCGACGCGCCTGCCGGAGCGCAATACGCACGAAGTCTGATCGCTGGGGCGTCGCGGGCCGATGCGGCCGTCGTGCTCGTCGATGCCGGGAAAGGGATCCCGACCCACACCCGCCGCGACGGCTACATCGTTTCGATGATGGGCATCCGCAAGGCCATCCTCGCGGTCCACAGGATGGATCCGGTGGACTTCGACGAAGGCGCGTTTACCGCGATCGTCGAGGATTTTCGGGCATTCGCGGGCGAAGCGGGGATCGAGAGCGTGGACGCGGTGCCGGTATGCACGCCGACCGGTGAGAACGTCCGCGCGGCCGGCGGCAACCTGCTCTGGTACGGCGGTCCCACGCTCCTGGAGTTGCTGGAAGCCGTGGACATCCGCCCGGACCCCGCGGCCGGCGAGCGCCCGTCCCCGGCCGCTGACCGGTTCGCCGTCCACCTGGTGTGGTTGGACGCCGAACCGATGCTCCCGGAGCGCCCCTACGGGTTCCGTTTCGCCGGCGGCTCCGCGGTGGCGCAGATAACCGATCTGACCCACCGGGTCGACGTGGACAGTCTCGGCCGTCTGGCCGCCAAGACCCTCGATGCCAACCAGATCGGCTACTGCAAGATCGCGCTCGACCGCCCGATCCCGTTCGACGCCCCCGCCGGCAACCGCGCATCGGGTCCGTTCGTGTTGGTCGACCGGTTTACCGACGCGATCGTGGGCGCGGGCGTCATCGGCTTCGCGCTCCGCCGGGCCAGCAATGTCGTCTGGCACGACATGAAGATCGACAAGACGGCTCGGGCGCGCGCCACCGGTCAACAACCCTGTGTCGTCTGGATGACCGGTCTGTCGGGCGCCGGAAAGTCGACGATCGCCGACCGCCTGGAGCAGAAGCTCCAGACGCTCGGAAAACACACCTACCTTCTGGACGGCGACAACGTCCGGCACGGTCTCAACAAGGACCTCGGCTTCACCGACCGGGACCGGGTCGAGAACATCCGCCGGGTGGCCGAGGTCGCGAAGCTGATGGTCGACGCCGGGTTGATCGTGATCGTTTCCTTCATCTCCCCGTTCCGGTCGGAACGCCGCATGGCGCGGGACCTGATGGAAGAAGGGGAGTTCTTCGAGATCTTCGTCGACACGCCGCTCGAAGTCTGCGAGGCGCGAGACCCGAAGGGCCTCTACGCGAAAGCGCGGAAAGGCGATCTCGTGAATTTCACCGGAATCGATTCCCCGTACGAGGCGCCGGAAAATCCGGAATTGCGTATCGAAACGACGGAAATGTCGGCGGAACTGGCGGCGGACGAGGTCGTGCTGTTGCTGGGTGGCGATGCCGGTGCGAACGGCTGACGGAAATCCGCTGGAGGCTCCTTCGAGGGGATGAGACGGAGGCCGCGGGGACAGGTCGCCGGCATCTCCGATGACAACGGACCCTAGTCGAGCAGCGCGCGCAGCAGATCGGCGTTCGAGGGATCGGGCGCGAGTTCGCCCCGCTCGATCCGCTGTGCGATCTCGACGAGTTGCCGGTTGACCGGGGAGTCGCCGCCAAACCTCGCCTGCTCCGTGACGACGAGACCGTTGATCTCGTCGATCTCTCCCCGCCGGCCCTTGATCCAGTCCTGGAGGGTCGCGACCCTGGTGTCCGACAGCGTCCAGCCCTTCAGGACCGCGTCGAACAGGACCGCCGCATGGCGGTCCGGGTCGTTCACCTCGACGCGCTCGTCGCCGAAAATCGGTACCAGCCGGTGGCCGAGCGACATCCCGGTCCGCATCGCTTCCCGTCCGGCCGCTCTCATCACGTCCAGGATGCCGGGTACCGCCACCGAGTCGGCGAGCGGCAGGCCGAGGATCGACGACGGCAGGAATTCCGCCGCGTTGGCGACGAGCTTCATCCATTTTGCCGACCGGATGTCGTCGCGGATCTCGACCGCGCCCGCATGGCGCAGGATGTCGGCAACCTCCGCCTCCCGGCCGCGCGTCGCCGCGTCGTAGGGGCCGACGGCGAACCAGGTTCCGGACGGCGGGGTCTGGCGCACCGCCGTGCCGGGTTCGAACATGTTGGCCGCGACCTCGATCACCGCGCCGAGCGTGCGTTCCGGGCCCACGATCGAGGCCACGGCGTCCATCGTCATGCCGTTCTGGAGACCGAC
>JAPPHW010000089.1 GCA_028820945.1 Defluviicoccus sp. | reverse complement strand
GCGATCTCGAACGCGAGGATCGGCTCGGAGAGGAACAGGTTCCCGAGCAGCAGCGCGGTCACCGGCATCAGCAGCGTCACCAGCATGACGTTGCTGCCCCCGGCGCGGACCAGGATCTCGAAGAAGACGATGTAGGCCAGCGCGGTTCCGAACACGGCCAGCGCGCCCAGGGCCAGCCAGATCCCGACACCGGGCATCGGCAGCGACCATGGCCGGTCGACGACGGCGACGGCGACCGCGATGACGAGGGTCGACGACACGAGCTGGCAGGTCGCGGAGTCGAGCGGCGCGATGTCGGCCAGGTGCCGCCGGCCCCAGAGCGCGGCAAATCCGTAGCTGAGCGCGGCGGAGAGGCAGAGGCCGATCCCCAGAAGCCTCGCATCTTCCGAAAGCGCGTCCGGCCGCGCGATAACGGCCACGCCGACGATCCCCAGCAATACGCCGACCGCCCGGTTCGCCGTCAGCCTTTCCTCCCGGAACGACGCCATCACCAGGGCCGTGAACAGAGGCGTCATGGCGTTCATGATGGACGCCAGACCGACGCTGACCATGGTCTGCCCGGCATTCAGGAGGCTGAACGGCAGCACGTTGTTGAGCAGGCCCATGACCAGGAACGGCGTCCATGCGGACAGGCCGCGCGGCAGCGAGCGGCCGAGAGACCACAACAGCGCCAGGAGAACCGCCGCGGCGATCCCGACGCGGGCCAGCACCACCGTCAACGGCGGGAGTTCGGTCACCGCGACGCCGACGCAGAAGAAGGCGCCGCCCCACAGGACCGAGAGCAGGATCAGAAGACCCCACTCCGTGCGGTTCATGGTCTTGGGTTCCTGCATGCGAAATCCCAACTGATCGAGGTGCAGCGACCGCTACGATCACGGTGCCACGTTTGCAGGAGGATGCCGGGTTCGTCATTCCGAATCTTGTCGCCGCGTTCGGGATGCCGCGATACGAGCCCCGCGGCGTCGCGGGCACCGTCGACCGGGAGGTCGTTCGCGGTCGAGCGATTCGGTTATCCGGCGTATTGGACGGTCCGGGAGACCGCCTTCGACCTGCCCCGACGCCGTCAGCCCTCCACCGGGACGAACAGGCTCTCCACCGGCATCGCCTCGGCGATGAAGTGCTGGTCGCGCAGGTAGCGCACCAGCGCCTCCAGCGTCGCTCGGTTGGGCTCGACGCCGTAGGGCCAGGGGTCGCCGTCGTCGAAGATCTCGTCGATCTCCTCCAGGTCCGACACCAGGAACGGCAGCATGTAGCGCTGGGCGGCGGAGATCCGCATGCGTTCGAGCGCCAGCGCCTTCGACGCCTCGAACGCGTCGTAGAGGGATTTGGCGATCCACGGGTTGGCCTCGTGGATATCCCGCCCGATCGCCACGAGGTGCATGATCGGGTGGATCCGCCGCGTGCGGTAGAGCGCCTTCTCGACCTCGCGGAAATCCGGGAACAGGCGGACCACGTCCGGGTGGGTGCGAAGCGATTCCGGCAGCCGCGAGCCGAGCAGCGCGTCGATCTCGCCGTCGGCCAGCATGTCGCTCAACGAGTGCCCGGTCTCGTTCTGCACGAGGCGCGCCGGCTTGAGCAGCGCCGGCGCCGAGGGCGTGCCGTGCGTTCCCACCTTCTCGACCGCGCCCTGGATCCATTCGACGGTCGAGAGGTCGACGCCGTAATCCTCCGCGAGATGGCCGCGGCACCAGACCGCGGCCGTCTGGGTGTAGAGCGGCACGCCGATGCGCTTGCCCTCCAGGTCCTTCGGCCCCGCGATGCCGGCATTGCGGTTGATGCAGAAAAAACCGTGGCGGAACGCCTTGGACGGGAACACCGGGATCGCGACGAAGCGTCGGTCGCCGGCCGCCGTCATCGAGATGAACTCCGACGAGGAAAGCTCCGAGACGTCGAAGGCGTTCTCGCCCATCATCCGGTCGAAGATCTCGCGCGGCGCGTCGATCCCGATGAATTCCAGATCGATGCCCTCGGGCGCGACCTCGCCCGACTTGAGCGCGTCCATGCGGTCGTAGTTGCCGCAGGCGAAGTTCAGCTTCAGAGCCATCCCCGTCCCCCGTGTCGCCGCCGGTCGTTCTAGGGTAGCTTCGCCGGAGCGTCCAGAGCCACGCCGAACGGGAGCGGCCGATACCCATGTCCGACAGGTTTGCGAGCTACCAGCGTCTCGAATTCTCCCGCCCCGAACCCGGGATCCTCGAAATCGTCCTCAACAACCCCGCGCGGCTGAACGCGGCGGACGCGGCGATGCACGCCGAGCTTTCCAGGGTCTGGGGCGACGTGGACCGGGATCCCGATACGCGGGTCGCGCTGATCCGGGGCGCGGGCGAAGCGTTTTCCGCCGGCGGCGACCTCGACCTGGTGGAGGAGATGAC
>JAPPHW010000444.1 GCA_028820945.1 Defluviicoccus sp. | reverse complement strand
AGTCGACCAACGGCGACACCTTCCTCGGCGGCGAGGATTTCGACAGCCGGATCATGGATTACCTGGCCGACGAGTTCAAAAAGGACCAGGCGATCGACCTGCGCGAGGATCGCCTCGCGCTGCAGCGGCTCAAGGAAGCCGCCGAGAAGGCCAAGATCGAGCTTTCCAGCAGCCAGCAGACCGAGGTCAACCTGCCCTTCATCACCGCCGACCAGTCGGGGCCGAAGCACCTCAACATCAAGATCACCCGCGCCAAGCTGGAAGCGCTGGTCGACGATCTGGTGGAGCGGACCGTGGGGCCCTGCAAGGCGGCCCTGAAGGATGCCGGGCTTTCGGCGGGAGAGGTCGACGAGGTGATCCTCGTGGGCGGCATGACCCGCATGCCGAAGATCGTCGAGACCGTGAAGTCCCTGTTCGGCAAGGACCCGAACCGCGGCGTCAACCCGGACGAGGTGGTCGCGGTCGGCGCCGCCATCCAGGCCGGCGTGCTGAAAGGCGACGTCAAGGACGTGCTGCTGCTCGACGTCACGCCGCTCTCGCTCGGCATCGAGACGCTGGGCGGCGTGTTCACCAGGCTGATCGACCGCAACACCACGATCCCGACCAAGAAGAGCAACGTCTTCTCGACCGCCGAGGACAACCAGAACGCCGTGACGGTGCGCGTGTTCCAGGGCGAGCGCGAGATGGTGGCCGACAACAAGCTCCTGGGCGAGTTCAACCTGGAAGGCATCCCGCCCGCGCCGCGCGGCATGCCGCAGATCGAGGTCACGTTCGACATCGACGCCAACGGCATCGTCAATGTCGGCGCCAAGGACAAGGCGACCGGCAAGGAGCAGGCGATCCGCATCCAGGCCTCGGGCGGCTTGTCGGACGCGGATATCGAGCAGATGGTCAAGGATGCCGAGATGCACGCCGCCGACGACAAGGCGCGCAAGGAGGCGGTCGAGACCCGCAATCAGGCGGACGGCCTGATCTACACGACCGAGAAGAACCTTGCCGAATACGGCGACAAGGTGCCGGCCGAAGAGAAGACCGGGATCGAGGAGGCGATCGCCGCGCTTAAGACGGCGATGGAAGGCGAGGACGTCGAGGATATCCGCGCCAAGAGCGAGACCCTGGCCCAGGCGGCGATGAAGCTCGGCGAGGCCATGTACAAGGCCCAGCAGGAAGAAGAGGCCGCCGGTCAGGCCGAAGCGGGCGCGCCGGAGGCGGATCCCGCGGCGCAGGGCGGCGAGGACGATTCGACGATCGTCGATGCCGATTTCGAGGAGGTCGACGACGAACGCAGGGACAAGTCGGCGTAGCTCCTTTTCCTCTCGGGCGCGGCGCTTCCCGCGATAGGCCGCGGGCCGCGCCGCCGGGGCATTTGGAACGGGTCGAGTTGCATGGCCACAGAGGACTATTACGACACGCTCGGCGTCGCTCGGGAGGCCGATGCGGATGCGCTGAAGCAGGCCTATCGCAAGCTCGCCATGCAGTACCACCCCGACCGCAACCCGGGGGACGCGGAGGCCGAACGGAAATTCAAGCAGATCAACGAGGCCTACGACGTCCTCAAGGACGACCAGAAGCGCGCCGCCTATGACAGGTTCGGACATGCCGCTTTCGAAGGCGGCGCCCCGGGCGGCCAGCCGGGCGGCGGCTTCGATTTCGGCTCCGGCTTCGCCGACATTTTCGACGAAATGTTCGGCGACTTCATGGGCGGAAGGCGCGGGACCCGAACGCGCGGCGACGACCTTCGCTACAATATGGAGATCTCTCTCGAAGAGGCGTACGGGGGCAGCGAGACCAGAATCAAGATTCCCGCCTCGGTTACCTGCGACACGTGCGACGGCTCCGGCGCGGCGCCGGGCAGCGGGCCGACGAGTTGCACCGCCTGCCACGGGCACGGCAAGGTCCGGGCCCAGCAGGGCTTCTTCACCATCGAGCGCACCTGCCCCACCTGCCAGGGCGCCGGTCAGACGATCGAGAATCCGTGCCGGAGTTGCGCCGGCACCGGGCGGACGCGCCGGGAGAAGACCCTCGCGGTCACGATACCTCAGGGGGTCGAGGACGGCACCCGCATCCGCCTCGCGGGCGAAGGCGAGGCGGGCATGCACGGGTCGAGTCCCGGCGATCTCTACATTTTCGTGTCGGTAAGGCCGCACCGCCTGTTCGAACGCGACGGGACCACGCTGTTCTGCCGGGTGCCGATCCCGATGACCACCGCCGCCCTCGGCGGCACCGTCGAGATGCCTACGATCGACGGCACGCTCGCCAAGATGACCATCCCGCGCGGGACCCAGTCCTCGCGCCAGTTCCGCTTGCGCGGCAAGGGGATGACCGGGCTGCACGGGCGCGGACGGGGCGACATGCTGGTGGAAATCCAGGTGGA
>JAPPHW010000285.1 GCA_028820945.1 Defluviicoccus sp. | reverse complement strand
GGGCACAGCACCGCCGCGTCGGCGACCTCGCCGCACAGCCCGCAGCCGACGCAGCCGTTGTTGACGTGCGCGATCGGGTCCTTGCGGAGCGGGTCCGGGTTCGGTTTGACGGTGAGCGAGGGGCAGCCCGAGAGCCGGATGCAGGAATGGTCGCCCGTGCAGGTGTCCTCGTCGACGCCGAACCGCGTGCGCACGACTCTGTTGCCGGCATCGAGCGCCTTGCGCACCATCGGGCGCAGCCGGCGCTGCTTGGCGATCTGGCACTCGGCCTCGGCGATGATCACCTTCAGCCCCTTCTCGGACGTGGTCAGCGCCTCGCGCAAGAGCTTCTTCATCTTGCCGACCCGGTAGGTGTGCTGCTTCCTCACCCACTTGACGCCGAGTCCCTTGATGGCGCGCTCGATCGGCATGACCGTGTCGGACGGCACGGTGCCGCCCGCGGTGGTCGAGGGCAGGCGCTGCTGGCCGGTGGCCGACGAATAGCCGTTCGCCATGACGACCAGCACCGAATCGTGGTCGTTGAAGGCGGCTCCGCTGATGCCGGACGACAGCCCGTTATGCCAGAACCCGCCGTCGCCCATGATCGAGATCGTGCGCCCCTTGAAATGCGGCGCGACGCCGGCGGAGCTCGCGAGCCCGAGACCGTAGCCGGTCACCGTGTTGCCGAGCCCGAAGGGCGGCAGCGCGGCGAAGGTGTGGCACCCGATGTCGGCCGAAATATGGACCTCGCCGATATCCTCCTCGCGCTGGACCAGCTTGATCGCGCTGAACACCGGGCGTTCGGGACAGCCGGTGCAGAATCCCGGCGGCCGTTTGGGGACCGGCTTGCCCAGCATCTCGGCCGCGGTCTCCTTGGTCCTGTCGAGGTCGGCGACGGCCGCCGAAACTGGCTGCAGGTCGATGCCCTTGGGCACCGAACCCTCGATGAAGCCGGCGAGCCCGCGCAGCATCACCTCGGCCTGGTACTCGCCGGCCTTGGGAAAGACGCCCTTGCCGACGATTTCGGTGTTGAGGTCGGCCTTGCGCAACAGCGCGTTGATCGCCTGCTCGTGGTAGTCCGGGAAGCCTTCCTCGACGATCAGGACCGACCGCTTGGTCGCGCAGAACCCGGCGATCTCGTCGTCGACCAGCGGGTAGGTGACGTTGAGGCAGAGGATCGGGATCTCGGAATTGCCGAACACGTCGGCGAGGCCGAGCTGCTGGAGCCCGCGGATCACCGAGTTGTAGAGGCCGCCGAGGCAGACGATGCCGACATCGTCGTGCTTGCCCGGGAAGACCTCGTTGAGCCGGTGCTCGCGGATGAAGTCGATCGCGGCGGGGAAGCGCTCCTCGACCTTCTTCTTCTCCTGCTCGTAGGTCGCCGGCGGCAGCGCGATGCGCCCGAGGTCGAAGACCGGCTTCTCCAGCTTGTCGTTGGTCGAGAATTTTCCGGGCCGGTTGTCGCTGGTCGCGAAGCGCCCCGTCACGTGGCAGGCGCGGATGCGGAACTCGACCATCACCGGCGTGTGCGAGGCTTCCGAGAGCTCGAACCCCTTCTCGATGAGCTCGACCATGCGCGGATGGTGCGGGCGCGGGTCCATCAGCCAGGCCGAGCACTTCATGGCGAAGGCGTGGGTGCGCTCCTGGATGATGCTGGCGCCTTCGCCGTAATCCTCGCCGAGGATGATCAGCGCGCCGCCGACGACGCCGGCCGACGCCACGTTGGACAGCGCGTCGGCGGCGACGTTGGTGCCCACCGTCGACTTCCAGGTGACCGCGCCGCGGATCGGGTAGTTGATCGAGGCCGCCAGCATCGCCGCCGCCGCGGCCTCGTTGGCGCAGACCTCGGTATGGACGCCGAGCTCGGCCATCAGCCCCTTCGAGTCCGAGGTCAGCACGTCCATCAGGTGGGAGACCGGCGCGCCCTGATAGCCGCCGACATAGCTCACCCCCGATTGCAGCAGCGCCTTGGTGATCGCGAGGATGCCCTCGCCCTCGAAATGCTCGCCGTCGCCCCGGCGCAGAAGCTCGACTTCCTTGGCGAAGCTTCGTTCCATGGTGCGTCTCCGCTCGCGTGAATCACGGTTTGTCCTCAGGATACCCGCTTTGGCGGGTACGAGCCACTACCCGCCCTTCGACAGGTACTCCGGCGGATAACCCGACGCGCGGGAAGCCCGCGGCATTCCTCCCGTCATGCCGCGACGTGTTCCACTGCCGTACGGTTTACCTTCGGAACGGGTCTCGTGCCGACGGTCGGGGCCCTCTCCGCCACGCCTCCCCATCGTCATGCCCGGACTTGTTCCGGGCATCCACGTCCCGCCGCCGCCTCGCTCGCTCCTCGCTCGCGCCCCGATGCCGCAAAACGTGGATGCCCGGAACAAGTCCACTGCTGTCCGGTTTAATTCCGGCGCGGATGT
>JAPPHW010000145.1 GCA_028820945.1 Defluviicoccus sp. | reverse complement strand
AGATCGGCACCGGCACGCCGCCGAGCGACTGGATCGCGAGGATGGCGTTGTAGAGTACCGGCCGGTTGTCGCCGACGATCGAGACCCGGTCGCCGCGCTCCATGCCGAGCGTCTTGAGCCCGCAGGCGATCTCCCTGACCCGGGCGGCGGCCTCGCTCCAGGTCACGGTCTCCCAGATGCCGAGATGCTTCTCCCTGAGACAGGGGCGGCCGCCCCGGATCTCCGCGTTGCGTCCGAGCAGCTTGGGCGACGTGTCGTGGAGCGAAAGATCGGGGAGCGCGTTTTCGGCGCCGGTCATGACCGTCTCCTCGTCCGTCGGTCGACCGCCAGGGGACGAGGGCACGGCGGCGGGAATCGCGCACGCCTGGACGACCGGTCGCGGGACTATGCCGCAAACCTTATGGATGAGCGGCGAAGCGTTGGCAACCGAATATCTGGGCGGATGCGGAACGGCCGGCGCCGGATTGCGGGGTCGATATTCCCTCCGGTCGGGGGCTTCCGATGTTTCACGTGAAACAAAGGTCAGCAGTGTTGACCTATGCCAGTTTGCTCCTGGAGCGAGGCAAGCTCGAAAACGAAGTTCGACTCGACGTAGACGTTCGCGCCGCCGCGTCGTACTCGATGCGGCCGCCCTCGACAGCAGCGCGGAACCCCGACCGATCGAGCCAATCCCGATCGTCGCCGCGTTCTTCGTTCGATACGGCCGACCTCATGACGTCGCCGAATCCGCCGAGCGCGAGAAGATTCCGCCGTGTCTTGGCGGCCCATTCGCGGGAGGTGCCGCGCTTGTTCTTGACCTCGGCGAGCGCGACCGGCCGGCCGCCGGGTTCGTAGAGAGCGAGATCTGCGCGCGTGTACATCGCCAGGCCGGCACCTTCGGCGACATCGAAAGGGACAGTGGGTGCATCGCCAGGGGATGTCGAACGAGCGACCCCGCGAGCGCGTCAGCCCTCCCCGCCGCCCCGGAACCCCCGGGCGACGAGGTAGAGCTCGGCCGACTCCGGGCGCGAGGCGGCGGGCTTGACGCTGCGCACCTCGCGGAAGCCGCGCTTGAGCGCGGCGACGAAATCGGCGTCGCCGCCGCCGTGGAACGCCTTGACGACGAACCCGCCGCCGGGCCTGAGCACGCGCCGGGCGACATCGAAGGCGAGCTCGGCGAGGCGCCGGTTGCGGACCTGGTCGGTGCCGCGGTGGCCGGTCGCGGAAATCGCCATGTCGGACAGCACGAGATCGATTTGGCCCGCGAGCTCGCCGGTCAGCGCATCGGCCGCCGCGTCGTCGTCGAGATCGACCGTCCGGACCTCGGCGCCCGCGACGGGGTCCATTTCGACGCGGTCGAGGGCGAGGACGCGGCCTCCGGGAGCGCGTTCCACCGCCACCTGGGTCCAGCCGCCCGGCGCGGCGCCGAGATCGAGAACCCGGGCGCCGCCGCCGAGCAGGCCGAACCTGTCGTCGATCTCGATCAGCTTCCACGCGGCGCGCGAGCGGTAGCCGTGCTTCTCGGCGGCGGCGACGTAGGGATCGTTGAGCTGGCGCCGCAGCCACCGCGTGGACGAGGGCTTGCGCCCCCGCGCCGTCTTTACCCGGACGGTCGGCCCCCGCCGTCCGACCCGCTTGCCGCCCCGTTTCCCGTCACGCGCGGCCATGGGCGCGCCCGGCGCCGAGCTCGGCGGCCAGCTGGAGCAGGATGCCCTCCCGGACGCCTCGGTCGGCGACGCGGAGCCGGCCCGCCGGCCAGGTGCGGCAGATCGCTTCGAGTATCGCGCAGCCGGCGACCACGAGGTCCGCCCGCCCGTTGCCGATCGACGGGTGAGCCGCGCGCTCGGCATAGCTCGAGCGGGACAGGAGGCCGCTGATCCGCCGGATCTCCTCGAAGTCGAGATAGGAGCCGTCGACGACGGCGCGGTCGTAGCGCTTGAGGCCGAGGCTGACGCCGGCGATGGTGGTCACCGTCCCGGCCGTCCCCAGCATCTGCACCCTGCCCCGGTCTATCCGGCGCGCGATGCCGTGCTCGGCATCGAACGGCGCCAGCATGGCGGCGACCTCCCGGACGGTCGCTTCGTACTCTTCCGCCGAGAAATCGGCCGGCCCGTGCCTCTCCGTGAGCGTCACCACGCCGACCGGGAGAGAGATCCAGCCGAGGATTTCCTGTCCGCCGTCGCCCGACAGTCTGAGCCAGACGATCTCCGCGCTGCCCCCACCCACGTCGAAGATCAGCCCGTAGGGCACCGCCGGATCGAACAGCGGCAGGCAACCCATGAGGGTGAGCCTCGCCTCCTCGCGCGACGAGATGATGTCGAGCTCGATCCCGGTCTCGGCGGCGACGCGCGCGAGGAAGCCGGCGCAATTGGCCGCCCGGCGCGCCGCCTCGGTGGCGACGTAGCGGGCGCGCGCGACCCGGT
>JAPPHW010000315.1 GCA_028820945.1 Defluviicoccus sp. | reverse complement strand
GTCGACGACGGCGGCCGGCTGATCGGCGTGATCACCGTCGACGACGTGGTCGACGTGATCCACGAGGAGGTGGAAGAGGACCTCATGCGCCTCGGCGGCGTTACCGAGACCGACATCTACGAGGCCGCGATCGACACCGGAAAGGCGCGGTTCTCATGGCTGTTCGTCAATTTGCTGACCGCCATACTCGCCTCGATCGTGATCGGATTCTTCGAAGCGACCATCGAACGGATCGTCATCCTCGCGGTGCTGATGCCGATCGCGGCCTCGATGGGCGGCAATGCCGGGACCCAGTCGCTCACTGTCGCGGTTCGCGCGATCGCGATGCGCGACCTGACGTCGGCCAATGCCTGGCGCGTGCTTTCGAAGGAAGGGTTGGTCGGGCTCCTGAACGGGATCCTGTTCGCCGTGATCGTCGGCCTCGTCGCGTGGGTCTGGTCGGGCGAAATCTCCATCGGCCTGGTCATGGCAGCGGCGATGGCCGTCACCATGGTAATCGCCGGGATCGCCGGCACCGCGATCCCGTTCTGCCTCTCGCGGACCGCCATCGACCCCGCGGTCGCCTCCGGCGTGCTGCTTACCACGATCACCGACGCGATCGCCTTCCTCGCCTTTCTCGGCCTCGCGGCATGGTGGCTGCTCTGATCGCTTCGGCCGTTTGGCCGCGCCGCCGCGGGATGAAAGAATGGCGGCCCCGTAACCGAAGCGGAGACGCAGCCGATGCCGCGTAACGAACCGCCGCGCGGCTGGCCGCCGGGCCGGCCGCTCGCGATTTCCTTCCACGTCATGTGCGAAGCGTGGCCCGACGACGCGGCGCCCGGCGTCGGACCCATGGGAAATCCGATAAAGGCGGGCGTGCTCGACACCCAGGCGCGATCGTGGGCGCGCTACGGCATGACCGAAGGCGCATGGCGGCTGCTCGACATCGTCGCCGAGGCCGGAATCCCGTGCACCGCCTACGCCAACGGAATCATCGCCGAGCGCTGGCCCGAGCTGCTGCAACGCATCGACGCGGACGGTCATTCCGTCGGCGCGCATGCCTGGTCGCAGAACGTCCTTCCCGTCTACCAGGACCGGGAGAGCGAAGAGCGCGATCTCGTGCGCGGAATCGAGGCGTTCGAAGCCTGCATCCGGAAGCGCCCGGAGGGGTTCATCAGCCCGCGCGGAACGAGCAGCGAGAGCACCGCCGAGCTGCTCGCCAGGCACGGTTTCCGCTGGACCGCGGACACGTTCGACGCCGACCTGCCCTATCTCACCCAAACGGCGGAAGGCCCGCTCGCCTGCGTTCCGTTCACGATGGAAGTCAACGATCTTCCGATCACCATGCGTTACGGCCACGAGCCGGAAGCGTTCACGCGGACTCTCGCGCGGATCCTCGAGCGCTGGCGGGACATCGGCAGTCCGGTGGCGACGCTCGACGTCACCTCCCACGCGCACGTGTTCGGTCGGCCCGCCGGCGCGATCGAGTACAAGGCGGCGATCGACATGGTGAAGCGCCTGGACTGGGTGTGGCTCACCACCCACGACCAGCTGGCCGAGCTGGCGTTCCTGGAGTGAACGCCGGGGCGCATATCCCGGTCCACGTGCTTGCCGGCTTTCTCGGCAGCGGCAAGACGACGCTGCTCAACCGCCTGCTCGCCTCGCCCGCGCTCGGCGACAGCGCGGTGATCGTCAACGAGTTCGGCGAAATCGCCGTCGATCACGCGCTGATCACCGAGGCGGCCGAGGAGACGATGATCCTCAAGAGCGGCTGTATCTGCTGCTCGGTGCGCGGCGACCTGGTCGATTCGCTTTCCGATCTCGCCGGCCGCCGGAACGTCGGCGCGGTGCCGCCCTTCGCGCGGGTCGTCGTGGAGACCACCGGGCTCGCCGATCCCGGACCCATCCTCCAGACCCTGGCGACCGACCCGGCGCTCACCGGCCGCTATCGGGCGGGGTCGGTGACCGCCACCGTCGACGCGGTCAACGGGCCGGGACAGATCGACCGGCACGAGGAGGCGCGGCGCCAGATCGCGGCCGCCGACCGGATCGTGCTCACCAAGCTCGATCTCGCGGATGGCGGCGCCGAAGCATCGCTGGCGGAGACGGTGGCCCGGATCAACCCGGGTTGCCCCATCCTGCCGGGCGCGGCGGTCGATGCCGGGACGCTGACGGCGCCCGCGGCTTCCGCCTTCAGGCACGTGGACGCGGAATCGCACAGCCACGACAGCGGCATCGCGGCGCACTGCCTCGTCGTCGAGCGCCCGCTCCGCTGGGCCGGGTTCGTGCGGTGGCTGGACTCGCTGACCGCCCTTCGCGGCTCGGACGTGCTGCGGATCAAGGGGGTCGTGCGAAGTTACGAGTTCGACCGGCCCATCGCGGTGAACGGCATCCATCATCTGCTGCACCCGCCGACGCCGCTCGACGCCTGGCC
>JAPPHW010000167.1 GCA_028820945.1 Defluviicoccus sp. | reverse complement strand
ACTACGAGACCCTGTGGCCCGTCCGTTTCGTCCCGCTGCTGGCCGACACCGTGGACGATTCGGGACGCTGATCTGTCGATTCGATTACGGGAATTGTATTCGGAATAGGGTGAGATTAGGCTGAGAAAAGGTTGATTCGACGGACTCTTTCTGCCGTGCTTCGATCCCTGTTTCTGATAGCCGCGTTATTCGCCGCGGCCGGTTGCGGAAGCAGCCGCTACGATTCCGGCCCCGAAACGGGTCGAACCGCGACCGCCGACCGGGACGGGGGCAACGCCGTGGTCGTGCGGCGGGGCGACAGCCTCTACAAGATCGCTCGCCGGCATCGGGTGGCTCTCCGCGACTTGATTACTTCCAACGGGCTGCGCCCGCCCTACGAGATCCATCCCGGCCAGCGGCTCCGCCTGCCTCGGGCAAAGGCGCATGTGGTACGCCGCGGGGACACGGTGGGTGCCATCGCGCAGCGCTACGGAGTGCCGCTGAAACGTCTCGCGGCCGCCAACCGGATCGAACCGCCCTACCGGATCTACCCCGGTCAGACCCTGCGGCTGCCGGGCGCGCAGGCTGCAGCCTCGCGGCGTGTCGCGCGGCGACCGGCATCTCCCGGAAAGGTCAAGTCGAAACCGCCCAAGGCTGTCGCGCTGGCCCTGCCCGCGCCACGCGCGGCGAAGCGGTTCCTGTGGCCGGTCGACGGCCCCGTGGCGGTCGGCTTCGGCAGCCGGGGAAAGGGTCTGCGCAACGACGGGATAAACATCCTCGCGCGTCGCGGCACCGGCGTGCGCGCCGCCGAGAACGGGGTGGTGGCCTATTCCGGTAACGCGGTCCGGGGCTTCGGCAATCTCGTGCTGATCAAGCATGCCGGCGGTTGGATGAGCGCCTATGCCCATAACGACGTGCTGCTCGTCCGGACCGGGCAACGGGTACGCCGCGGGGAGACCATTTCGCGGGTCGGTTCGACCGGCAATGTCAGCCGGCCCCAGCTCCATTTCGAGCTAAGGCGGGGCAGGCGGGCGGTGGACCCGCTGCGTCATCTCGCCCCGCCGCGTCGATCCATAAGCTTCGTTATTCCGCGCGATCCAGCGTCATGCCGAGCTGTCCGGCCAGGTCCTGGATAAACTGCCAGGCGACGCGTCCGGACCGGGCGCCGCGGGTTACCGACCATTCGTTCGCCGCCGCCCGCAAACGGTCCCGCGGAACCTCAAGACCGTAGCGCGACGCATAGCCCTCGACGATCCGGAAATAGGTTTCCTGGTCGCAATTGTGGAAACCGAGCCAGAGGCCGAACCGATCGGACAGGGAGACCTTCTCGTCGACCGCTTCCGCGGGGACGATCGCGGTCGACTGCTCGTTCTCGATCATTTCGCGCGGCATCAGGTGACGCCGGTTCGAGGTGGCGTAGAAGATCACGTTGGAAGGACGGCCCTCGATCCCGCCTTCGAGGAGCGCCTTCAGCGACTTGAACGTCGTATCCTCCGCCTCGAAAGAGAGATCGTCGCAGAACAGGATGAAGCGGCGGTCGACGGCGCGCAGCATGGCGAGCAGCACCGGCAGGCTGCCGAGGTCCTCGCGATGCACTTCGACGAGCCCGAGCCCGCCGCCCGTTTCCGCGGCGATCGCGCCGTGCACCGACTTGACCAGCGAGCTCTTGCCCATCCCCCGGGCGCCCCACAACAGGGCATTGTTCGCCGGCAGGCCGCGCGAGAAGCGCCGCGTGTTCTCCAGCAGAGTCGACGCCGGACGGTCGATCCCCACGAGCAAATCGAGATCCAGGCGGTTGATCTTGCGGACCGGAACCAGACGGTGGTCCTCGGCGTGCCAGACGAAGGCTTCGCCGTTGCGGAGGTCGGCGGGTTCAGGAGCCGTCGGCGCGGCGCGCTCCAGCGCGTCGGCGATACGCGCGAGCAGGGTAGGGATCCCGATTTCGTCCGGTTCGCCGTTTCCGCCCTGCGTCATCGGTCCGCTCCTCGTCCTGCGGCCTCCGCCGGCTTCGACCGGCGCGAGACCCTAATACACCGCGCCTTTCAGTCAAGGGCGGCAACGGGGCCGGCAATCCGGTTGCATGCGCGATGGCGGGCGCTATAGTCCGTGCGGTCGCGACGCCCGGCGCCCACGGCGCCCCCGGCAACCTCCTCGCGGAAACCCAGCGAATTTGGAAGGAGGATCACCCATGTTCATTTCGCCGGCGTTCGCGCAGGACGGAGGCGGATTGGGCGGCATAGAACCGCTGATTCCGCTGGTCCTGATCTTCGTGGTCTTCTACTTCCTCCTGATCCGTCCGCAGCAAAAGAAGGCCAAGGCGCACCGCGAGATGATCGCCGGCCTGCGGCGCGGCGACCGCGTGGTGACGTCGGGCGGCATCGTCGGCCAGGTCCAGCGCGTGATCGGCGATACCGAGCTCAGCGTCGAGATCGCCGAGGGTG
>JAPPHW010000150.1 GCA_028820945.1 Defluviicoccus sp. | reverse complement strand
CGCTCGGGATCGGCGGCGAGCGCCCGCCAGTCGTCGAGATTGCGCGCCCGCACCTCGGGGTCGCGCTCCTCCATGAGCTTCTTGTTGCGCTCGGTGATCGCGTTGATCGCGTTCACCGCCTCGGGCTTGCGCCGCGCCTCGTAGCCGTCGAGGTCGGCGGCGGCGGCGCGGCCGTGCGCCACCGAGGCGAGGCGGCCGGTCAGGTCGATCGCGTCGTGCAGCCCGCCGTTGAGCCCCATCCCGCCGAGCGGGTTGTTGATATGGGCGGCGTCGCCGGCGAGGAACACGCGCCCCCTGCGGTAGGTGTCGGCGACCCGCTGGCTCACGCGGTAGATCGCGCGCACCTCGACCTCGTAGGGCTCGTCGCGCGGCAGCAAATTGTTGAGGCAGCCCTGCAGGTAGCGGTCCGACACCGCGTCGTCGGCCTCGACGTCGGGCCCGACCGGAACCACGATCCGCCACATGTCGGGAATCTCCAGCAACAGGAACCACTCCACCGGATCGGCGGTGTAGTTGACCGAGCAGATATCGGGCAGCGCCGACTTGAAGTCGAACCGCGTGCCCGAGACCAGAAAATGCTCCGGATGGGTGTAGCCCTCGAATCCGATGTCGAGCAGCTTGCGGACGGTGCTGCGTCCACCGTCGGCGGCGATCAGCCAGGCGCCGCGATGTTCCGTTTCGCCGTCGGGCGTGCGGCAGGTGACGGCCACGCCGTCCTCGTCCTGGACCACGCCCGTGACCTCGTGCTCGAACAGGAGCGACGCCCCGTCGATCTCCTTGAGCCGCTCGTAGAGCCAGCCGACCAGCTTGAACTGCTCGCACTGCAGCCGGTAGGGGTGGCGCGTGTCGCCGGCGAGCACGGACAGGTCGAACTCGGCGATCTTTCCCCGCTCGCGGTCGCGGAACTGCCAGACCGGGCAGATCAGCCCCATTTCGATCATCGCGTCCGCCGCGCCGCACTCTTCCAGCAGGTCGAGCGTCGGCGGGTGAATCGTCGAGGCCCGGTAATCGATGACGACCCCCGGTTCCTTCTCGAGCACGGTGACGGGAAGCCCGGCGCGCGCCAGCAGGTAAGCCGCCGTGGCCCCGACCGGTCCGCCGCCCGCGATCAGAATGCTATCCGGTCTCTTCGCCACGCTGCCCCTTCCCGTAGCCGGCACCTCGAGAGGCCGTCCCTCGATACGGCGCTGGCGCGCCTACTCGGGACGAGGGGATTTTGTGCAATCCCTCACCCTGAGTAGCCGCGAAGCGGCGTATCGAAGGGCGGACCCCGGTCGCGGCGTCACTGAATACTCCGTCGGGCGGCGGCGCTTCAAGGCGGCGGCGCCAGGCCGGCCTCGATGGTCCTGCGCCGTCCCGCCGTCCAGAGCCACGCGGCGGCCGGCAACAGCACCGCGACGGCGAGCGCCGCCTGCAACCCCCAGAGGTCCGACAGCGCGCCCACGGCCAGCGTGCCGACGGCCGGACAGCCGAGCCAGAGCAGCCCGTAGAGCCCGAGCACGCGCCCCCGAAACGCTTCGGGCACGGCGTATTGCACGATCGTCTGGGTGCCCACGCCGCCGATCGCGAGCGCGAAGGCCGACAGCGCGAGGCAGGGAAGCGCGACGGCGAAGATGTCGGTCGCGACGAAACCGGAGAGCGCCGCGACGAGAAGAATGGAGGATCCGATCACGCGGCCGGGCAGCCGCTCCGGCGAGCTCCGGTGCGCGGCGAAGAGCGATCCCAGCATCGCGCCGAATCCGGCGGCCGAGGTCAGCCAGGCGAGCCCCATCGCGTCGCGGTCGAACACCGCGCCGGCGAAGCCCGGCAGCAGCTCGGCCGCGGCGCGGCCGGCGACGGATATCGCGAACAGCAGCACGAACATCGGTCCGATCGCCGGGTGCGAGACGGCGAGCCGGACCCCGTCGGCGATCTCGCGCGGGATCGCGGCGAGCGATCTGCCGGCGCCGGTTCCGTGCCGCCGCACCGATATCAGGTGGAGCGCGATCAGGAACGGCACGTAGGTCGCGACGTTGATCGCGATGGCGACACCCGCGCCGAAGGCCACGATCGCGAGCCCGGCGAACGCCGGGCCGATGAAGCGCGCCGAATGCCACATCATCGAATTGACCGCGATCGCGCCCACCAGCTCGCGCGGCCCGACCATGTTGGCGATCAACGCCTGGCGGAACGGGTGGAAGATCGCGTGCAGGATGCCCTGCACGAAGGTCAGCAGCACCAGGAGCTCGATCGTGATCAGACCGGCGAGCACCAGCCCCGCCAGCACCAGCGCCTGGAGCGACAGGGCGTATTGCAGCAGCCGCGACGTGGCCATACGGTCGAGACGGTCGGCGAAGGCGCCGGAAATCGGCGTCAGCACCATCACCGGCAGCATGTCGGCGAAGGCGATGAGGCCGAGCCAGGTGCCCGATTCGGTCAGCTCCCACGCCAGCCAGCC
>JAPPHW010000226.1 GCA_028820945.1 Defluviicoccus sp. | reverse complement strand
CGGAACAGCTTGGTGAGGCTCGCGTGCCAGGTCGCGTATGCCGGCCGCGCGATCCGCATCGCGTCCCCGTCGCTGTCGCCCACCACTACGTGGCGCGAGACGCCGACCGCCGCGCCGCCGGGAAAATCGAGCGCGGGCCCGAACGGTCGGGAGAAATTGTCCAGATAGGCGTCGATGCACGCCCGGGCGTCATCCATCGCGCCCAGCGTCACGAAATTGTATCCCGCCCTGCCGACCGCGGCGGCGCTCGCCGGGTTCGAGGTCGGGTACCAGATCGGCGGGTGCGGCTCCTGCAGCGGGCTCAACTCCATCGGAACGCCGCTGTAGCTGAAATACGGACCGTCGTGGTTCAGCTCGTCATGGGTGAGCCCGTGCACCACCGCGTCCAGCGCGTCGAGGAAGATCGCCTGCGAGTTGCCGGGATCGACCTTGTGGAAATTCAGCTCGAACGGCGACACGCCGCGGCCGACGCCGACATCGAAGCGCCCGCGCGACAGGTGATCGAGCATCGCGATTTCCTCGATCAGGCGCAGCGGCGAATAAAGCGGCAGGAGATAGCAGAGAGGCCCGAACCGCATGGTGGCGGTGACCCTCGCCACCGCGCCAAGCCAGACGCCCGGAACCGGCACCATGTTGAGCGGCGTCGCGTGGTGCTCGGCCACATGGTAGCAAAAGAACCCCGCCTCCTCGAGGGCGGCGACATAGTCGAGCCGCCTGTCGAACTGGTCGGCCAGCGCGAGGCCGGACCGGTCGACGTGATCGAATACTCCGAACTTCATCGCGTCGTCGCTCCAACAGGATGCCGGAGGCCGTGCGCCCGGCGGACGCGGGAGTCTAGCCGGTTGACGACAAACCGGCATCCTTCGCGAGAAGGCGGTACGTTGACTTTCAACAATCGTCCGCGACTCGCGTATGCTCGCACAGGGACACGGTCGCCGCCGAACGAGCGAGGATCCGGGCATGGATGCCAGCGATATCGAAGCGCTTGTGGTCGACAGGCCCGAAGACGGCATTTTCAAGGTGCATGCCGATGTCTACCGGTCGGAAGAAATCTTCGAGCTCGAACAAAAGCACATCTTCGAAGGCGGCTGGGTGTTCATCGGACTGGACTGCCAGGCGCCGAAGCCGCACGACTTCTTCACCGCCTGGATCGGACGCCAATCGGTCATCGTCAGCCGCGACGGAGAGGGGAAGCTGCACGGGCTGATCAACGCCTGCCGGCATCGCGGCTCGCTGATCTGCCATACCGCGGCGGGCAACGCGCGGACCCATGTCTGCCCGTATCACGGCTGGACTTATGACAGTGCCGGGAACAACACCGCGGTCACCGCGCGCGATCATGGCGCCTACGGGGCGGGATTCGACACCGAAGAGCACGATCTGCGCCCCATTCCGCGCTTTTCCGGCTATCGCGGGTTTCTGTTCGGCAGCCTGAACCCCGATGTTCCGCCGCTCGACGACTATCTCGGCGAAACCAGGCTGTTCATCGACCTCGTGGTCGATCAGGGCCCGGACGGTCTGGAGACGATACCCGGCACCGTGCACTACACCTACGACGGCAACTGGAAGCTGCAGATCGAGAACTCGGCCGATCTCTACCATTTCATGCCCACCCACGAGACGCTGGTGAAGATCTTCAATGCCCGTACCGCCAACGACCGAGCCTCGGACTCCCCCTATCGGGGTCGGGTCCAGAAGGACGTGACCCGCGGGTCGATGTGTTTTCCGCACGGCCACAACGTCATGTTCGGCGGCGGCGACAAGATCGAGGCGCGGCCGCTCTACAGGGACCTGGCAAACCTCAGGCAGCGGATCGGCGAGCCCCGGCTGAGTTGGATGTTCCATACCCGCAACGTGCTCTATTTCCCGAATATGCAGCTGCTGGAGAACGCCTCGCTGCAGATCCGGGTCAACCGGCCGCTGAGCGCAGACCGCACGGACATCGTCACCTATTGCGTCGCGCCCAAGGGGGAGTCCGACGAGGCGCGCGAACTTCGCATCCGCCAATACGAGGAATTCTTCAACCCGAGCGGGCTGGCGACACCGGACGACACCTCGATCTTCGAGGACATCCAGCATGCGACCCGAGGCGGCATCGTGGACTGGAACCAGGGCTATATGCGCGGCATGAGCGCGGTCAGCCGGGACCCGATCGAGGAGGCACGCGAGCTCGATCTGCGCCCCACGACATCGATCCTCGGCTCCCTCGGTCTCGGCGACGAGACGATCCTTCAGGGCCCCATCCGGGAATGGAGAGACCGGCTGGCGGCCGCACTGCGCGGCGAGAGGCGTTCGTTGCCCGCGCAAGGCGCCGCGGCGGCGGAATGATGGCCGGGTCGGACCACGCCGAAGTCGTGGCGCTGCTCCATCGCGAAGCCTTGCACCTCGACGAGCAGCGCTGGGACGACTGGCTCGCACTGTACACCGAGGACGTCGAGTACTGGGTGCC
>JAPPHW010000012.1 GCA_028820945.1 Defluviicoccus sp. | reverse complement strand
CCGATCTTCTACGCCATGCAGTGCGGAGCGCCGATGACCGACACCCAGGCGCTGGTCGCGAGCGCGATCGACATGCTGCTGTGGCAGCATCTGGAGCGCGTCGAGGGCGGGCTCGACCTGATCGACCTCCGCTGCCTCGGGATCGCGGGACTGATGGCGGTCGTAATCAAGCTGAGGCCGCGGGTCGAAGGCCAGGCGAAGACGGCGCTGCTGGCGGCGCTCTCCGGGCCCCAGATGCACCCGAAGCTCGCCATCGCGGTCGACGAGGACATCGACTGCACCGACCTCCGCCAGATCTTCTGGTCTCTGACGACGCGGGTCGACGCCGGGCGGGACATCGTCAAGATACCGAACGCCCGGACATGGTCGCTCGACAACATTTCCGACATCGTGCCGGGCCAGAGCCCGATGTACCGGATCGGCACCAAGTGGCTGGTCGACGCGACCCGGCCGGTCGGCGCGGACCCGGCGGTCGGCGAGCGGTTCGAGCCCGCGATGCCGCTCAACCTTGCGGATGTCGATCTGGCCGAATTCCTGCCCTGACAGAGGAGAACGACCGATGCGCGCGGCGGTCATCGTGGAACGCGACGGCAGACGAGAGCTCGAGGTGGTGGACGATCTGCCCGATCCCGTGCCCGGCGAGGGCGAGTTGCTGGTCCGCGTGGGTGCGGCGGGCCTCAACCGCGCCGACCTCGTGATGCCGCTCAGACATCGGCACGGCACGGGCTTCTCCGGCCCGGCGATCGCCGGCAACGAGTTCGCGGGCACCGTCGAAGCATGCGGCCCAGGCGCGGACCGCTTTTCGATGGGCGACCGGGTGATGGGGTTCGGCGCGTCGACCTTCGCGGAGCTGACCGCGATCGACCACCGTCATGTCTTTCCGGTTCCCGCCGGAATGGATTGGGAAACGGCCGCCGCCTATCCGGTCGCGGTCGAGACTATGCACGACGCGATCGTAATCAACGGCCGGCTCGCCGCGGGCGAAAGCATCCTGTTCCTCGGCGCCGGGTCGGGTGTCGGCATTGTCGGCATCCAGATCGCCAAGGCGACGGGAGCGTCGCTTGTGCTCGGCGCCTCGCGCTCCCAGGACCGCCTTTCGCGCCTTGCCGCCTTCGGCATGGATGACGGCATCGACGTCACCGACCCCGACTGGCCCGACCGGGTCCGTTCGCTGACCGGCGGCAAGGGCGTGGACCTCGTCGTCGACATGGTGTCGGGGCCGACGGTGAATGCCAGCATGAAGGCGACGGCGGTTCGCGGCCGCATCGTCAATGTCGGACGGCTCGGCGGCATGACGGGCGAGTTCGATTTCGACCTGCACGCGCTCAAGCGCCTGAACTATGTGGGGGTGACCTTCCGCACGCGTTCGGACGACGAGATCGCCGACATCGTCGACCGCGCGTGGGCCGATCTCGGAGGAGCGATCGAATCGCGCGTGCTTTCGCTCCCGATCCATGCCGCCTTTCCTCTCGACGCGGTCGCCGATGCCTATGCCGAGATGCGGCGCGACAGCCATCTCGGAAAGATCGTGATCGTTCCCTGAATGCAGCCCGACCCGCGCGCCTTCTTCGTCACCGCCGCCGGCACGGAAATCGGCAAAACCCTGGTGACCGCCGCGCTGGTCCACCAGTTGCGCGAGGCGGGACGCGCGGTGCGCGCGCTCAAACCGATCATCAGCGGCCTCGACGAGGCACCGCTCGCGGAGTCGGACAGCGCCCAGCTGCTCGACGCCATGGGTCGGCCGGTCGACGAAACGGAGGTCGCCGGAATCTCGCCCTGGCGGTTCGGGGCCCCGCTCTCGCCCCATATGGCTGCCGCGGCGGAGGGCCGCGAAATCGACCTTTCCGCGCTGCTGGGTTTCTGCCGTTCCGAGATGGAAGCGAGCGCCGCTGCCGGCGAGTTCCTCCTGATCGAAGGCGTCGGCGGCGTCATGGTGCCCATCACCACGCGCGAAACGGTGCTGGACTGGATCTCCGCGCTCGGGCTCCCGGCCGTGCTGGTCGGCGGCAGCTATCTCGGGGCGCTGAGCCATACCCTGACCGCCGCCCGTACCCTGAACGCCGAGGACGTGGAGATCGCCGCCATCGCGATCAGCGAATCGGCCCAAGACAGTGTCGGTCTGGCGGCAACCGTGGACACGATTCAGACTTTCCTGCCGGAAATCCGGGTCGTATCGCTGCCCCGCATCGCCGCGGCCATCGCACCGTGGCGCGCGGCGCCCCCGCTGGTCGAGTCCGTCCTGCAAACGAGATAGAGAAGGTGGTACATTGCCTCGGCTCTTCTGCGCCCCCGCTCGGCGGAGGCCGGAACAAGGGAGACATTCATGAAAAGAACTTTGCTGACGATCGCGGCGGGAGCGCTATGGCTGGTCCCGTTGCAAAGCGCGGTTGCTGCATGCGGAAACGTCGTGATTGCGAGCATGAACTGGGCTTCGGCCGAGCTGATGGCCAATGTGGACAAGG
>JAPPHW010000084.1 GCA_028820945.1 Defluviicoccus sp. | reverse complement strand
TACCGGATGCTCGATGCCGCCGGCGCGGCGCTCTATGTCGGCAAGGCGAGGAACCTGCGCAAGCGGGTGAGCGCCTATACCCGGCCCGGCCGCCTGCCGCCACGGTTGCACCGGATGATCGCCGAGACCCAGTCGCTCGAGGTGATCGCCACCCACACCGAGGCCGAGGCGCTGCTCCTCGAGGCCAACCTGATCAAGGAGCAAAAGCCCCGCTACAACATCCTGATGCGGGACGACAAGTCGTTCCCCTACATCCTGCTGACCGCGGACCACGACTGGCCGCAGCTGCTCAAGCACCGGGGCGCGCAAAAGCGCAAGGGCGAGTATTTCGGCCCCTTCGCCTCGGCCGGCGCGGTCAACCGGACGTTGCTGACGCTGCAAAGGGTGTTCCCGCTGCGCTCGTGCTCCGATTCCGTGTTCGCCTCGCGGACCCGGCCGTGCCTGCAATACCAGATCAAGCGCTGCGCCGGCCCCTGCGTCGGGCGCATCGGCCGCGAGCCCTATGACGAGATCGTCGCGCAGGCGCGCGCGTTCCTGAGCGGAAAGAGCCGCGGCCTGCAGCAACGCCTGTCGCGGCAGATGGAGGCGGCAAGCCAGGCGCTCGAATACGAGGCGGCGGCGGTCTTCCGCGACCGCATCCGCGCGCTTACCGAGATACAGGCGCATCAGGACATCAATGTGCGCACGCTCGGCACCGCGGACGTTTTCGCGGCGGCCCAGCAGGCGGGGCAGACCTGTATCCAGGTTTTCTTCTACCGGGCGGGACAGAATTTCGGCAATCGGACCTATTTCCCCGCCCAGGCGAGGGGCGAGCCGGTCGACCGTGTGCTGGGCGCCTTTCTCGGCCAGTTCTACACCGACAAGGGCCCGCCGCCGCTGATCCTCTCCAGCCATCGGCCGCAAGGCGTCGATCTCCTGGCGGAGGCGCTTTCGCTGCGCGCCGCGCGCCGGGTCCGCATCGCCACGCCGCAGCGGGGCGGGCGGCGAAAGCTGGTCGACCAGGCGGTGCTGAACGCCCGGGATTCGCTCGGAAGGCGGCTTGCCGGCAGCGAGGCCCAGCGCCGTCTGCTGGAACGGGTGGCCGATCTCTTCGGCCTCGACGGGCCGCCGCAGAGAATCGAGGTGTTCGACAACAGCCACATCTCCGGCACCGACGCGCTCGGCGCGATGATCGTCGCCGGGCCGGACGGTTTCCGGAAGGGCGCCTACCGCAAGTTCAACATCAGATCGACCGACATCGCGCCGGGCGACGACTACGCGATGATGCGCGAGGTCCTCCATCGCCGTTACGCGCGGGCGCTGCGCGAGGATCCCGGGCGCGAAGGCGGTACCTGGCCCGACCTCGCGCTCGTCGACGGCGGTCCCGGGCAACTCTCCGCCGCCGCCGAGGTGTTCGCCGATCTCGGCATCGAGACGCTGCCCCTGGTCTCCATCGCCAAGGGACCCGACCGGCACGCCGGGCGGGAGCGGTTCTACATGTCCGGGCGCGAGCCCTTCACCCTGCCGCCCGACGACCCGGTTCTCTATTTCATGCAGCGGCTTCGGGACGAGGCGCACCGCTTCGCCATCGGCTCCCACCGCGCCCGCCGGTCGAAGGCGATCAGACGCTCTCCGCTCGACGACGTCGAGGGCATCGGTGCGCGGCGCAAGCGCGCGCTGCTCAACCATTTCGGCTCGGCGGCGGGCGTCGCCAGGGCGGGCCTCGCCGACCTTGAGACCGTGGAGGGGATCAGCAAGACTGTCGCCAGACGGGTCTACGACCATTTCCACGGCGAGCCCTGACCGGCCGATGGCCAACGTTCCGAACCTGCTGACCCTGTTCCGGATCGCGCTGATCCCGGTGCTGGTGGCGACCTTCTATGTCGGTGGAGACGTGGCCGGCAGGCTGGCTTGCGCGATCTTCGTGCTTGCCAGCGTCACCGACTTTTTCGACGGCTATGTCGCCCGCAGGTTCGACCAGCGATCCGCGCTCGGCCGTTTCCTCGACCCTGTGGCCGACAAGCTGCTGGTCGCCGCCGCTCTCCTGATGATGGTCGGGTTCGGCCAGATCGCGGGGTTCGCGGTGCTGCCGGCGCTGGTGATCCTGTGCCGCGAGATCCTGGTATCGGGATTGCGCGAATATCTCGCCGAAATCAGCGTCGGCATGCCGGTCAGCCGGCTTGCCAAATGGAAGACCGCGATCCAGATGACGGCTATCGCCGTCCTCCTGCTTGGCGAAGCGGGGCCGTGGGGCGTCCCGTGGGTGACGATCGGCGAGATCGGCCTGTGGGCCGCGGCCGTGCTGACATTGCTCACCGGTTACGACTATCTTCGGTCGGCGCTGCGCCACATCACGGGCGGGCAGGCCGGCGCGGGGGAATAGGCAAGGATGTCGCACGGAGCGGTGCTCGGAATCGTCGGCTGGAGCGGGAGCGGCAAGACGTCGCTGGTCAAGCGCCTGCTGCACGAGCTGGTCGGGCGGGGC
>JAPPHW010000072.1 GCA_028820945.1 Defluviicoccus sp. | reverse complement strand
CATCGTCCCCGCCCATGGGCGCACAGCCCGCGCCGAAAATCTAAACCGGACAGCAGTGGACTTGTTCCGGGCATGACGGAGGAATTCTCGCAGGCCGTCCGTCCATCGAGTCATCGGCATAGGATCCTCTCGATTCGCCGCGTTTTTCTTGTAGTACGGAACAACGATTATGTAGTGAACGTCGGCAGTCGGCACTGCACAAAGAAACAAGACCGTTTGCCTTTTTCGTTTAAGCGATCCTCGGTACCATCGGCCCTGAGGTCGTTTGCGTACCCCAACGCGAAATTGGGGGTTCGCGACATGAGTTTGGAGTCGTCGGAACTGCGCTGTGTGCAGCCGTCGAGGATACAGCCGTAGCCGCGATGCCCGTACGGTTATCGCGACAGAAGCTGCCGGCAAGTCGGTATCGGCGAAAGATCGGGGCAATGAATTGTGGAGCGGGAGCGACTTCCATGGAAACCAGAAACGCCATCGTGGCCGCCGACAGCGCGGTCGATGAATCGGTCCGCGCGGAGGAAAGCGGCGAACCGGACGCGCCCGACACGGTTGCATCGACGATCAGGAAAGAAATGCGTGCGCGCTCGATCGTCAGGTATGGCGATAGTTTCGCGGATCTGACCCCGGACGAAATACGTTTGCTGGCCGAAGTCAAGCGCTTCATGGAGTGCTACGAGGGCGACCGCGATTTTCGCGAGGCGTTGGATGCCGGAGGGCAGTTCACCGACGAACAGCGGCGCATGTTGAAGGATATCGGAGTCACGTTCGAGCCCGAGGCAATGTGCTTTATATGGACCCGCGCCGAATTGCTGGAAGAAATTCGCCTGCTGATACCCCGATGCGCACAGTGGGAGGATGCGCCGCCTCACATTCACGACGCGCTGGCGCCCTATCCCGAGCTGCGATTGTGGTTGTCGTGGCGTCACGGCGTCGAACGAACGCGAATACTCCAGAAACTGATGGTGACCATCAAGCCGACGCTCAGTCCCGAATACACGGCATGGCGCGCTCGGCGGGTCGCCGCCGTGCGAAACGAATTGGCGGAATTCGGCTGGCATCTGGATCATCCCGTCCACGCCGTGGAGATGGCCGTGGGCTGCTCGGTCCAGTGCGGTTTCTGTGCCTTCGACGCGGGTAAGCTGGAAACCGTTTTCGATCTTTCCCGACCGGAAAACCGCGAACTGGTTTGCGGGGTCGCGGCGGGTATGGTGAACGTACTTGGCTGGCCGGCGGCGCATGGGATGCTCTATTGGAGCACCGAACCGAACGACAATCCGCACTACGTGAAACTCTTGGGTCTTTGGGAGGAAATGACCGGCGCGAAGCTGTGCACGGCGACCGCGCGGGCGGACGAGAATTGGGTGCGCGATTTGATCGAGTTCTACTCGACGGGACCCATACCATGGCCGCGAATAAGCGTGCTTTCGCGCAACATCATGCGCCGCCTCCACAAGGCCTTCACGCCCCTGGAGATGCGTGACACGACGTTGCTGATGCAACAAAAGGACGCGGAGTATCATCGCACCAAGGTACCGGGCGGACGCGAAAGGATGCTGCGGCGGCTCGTCGAATCCGACGACCTCCGGACCGCCGACTACGATGACCTGCCGGAAGGGTTTCAGCCGCCGCAGGGAACGATCGCCTGCGTGTCCGGGCTGCTGGTGAACATGGTGAATCGCACGGTCAAGCTCATAAGCCCGTGCTACACGACGATGGAATACCCCTACGGTTACCGCGTGTTCGACGAGACGACGTTCGATAAACCCCACCATTTCGAAGCGGCGCTGAAGCGAATGATCGGCCGCAGCATGGTCGTTAATCCCTATCCCGAGATGCCGATACGCTGGCGCGACGATCTGAAAATGGTGCGGCGGAACGATGGCTTCACCCTGCTCTCGCCGACGACCCGGCGCGATTTCAGGCGGGGCGCGTTTCACTTGCAGACGGGCGAGCTGATCGATCGGGGCGACTTGACCTATGGAGAAGTCTTCGACGCACTGTCGGACAATCCGCGGATCGGACCGATGGCGGCGATGTCCATGCTCTCTTCCCTCTTCGACAGGGGATATCTTTGCGAGCTGGCGATCGCCCGCGACTATCGTGTCCGACGGGAAAGCGAAGATCCTTCGTTGCGCGAACCGACAGCCGCGTGAGCCGGTGAGCCGGGCCAGAGATTACAGCCAATTGTCGTCGCCCGGCGCACCGGGCGCCAGCATCCGGTCGTATTCAATAACGGGGCGGAAGATGGACAGGTACGCTTTCGCCTCAAGCACGGAATCGCCGACATACACCAGCTTCAGATGATGCAGGTTCGCGCCGAGCGCGGGATACCCCAGGGCCGGAGTACGGCGCCACGCGCCGTACTGCCTGTAACGCCGATACAACGGAAAATTGTGCAAAGCCGCCAACTTGTCCGCTCGGGTGTTAGCGATCGCCTAGAAGCGCGGGTATGTGATCGACAAGGGCGGCTTGG
>JAPPHW010000345.1 GCA_028820945.1 Defluviicoccus sp. | reverse complement strand
ACGCCTGGATCGACCCCGACAACATGCCGGCGCGCGCCTGCGTGCGCTCGGAGCTGGCGCGGCCGGAGTTCCTCATCGAGATCATGGTGACCGCGGCGAAGTAGCCGCCGACGAGAAAGGGGCGCCGAAACCTCCGGCGCCCCCACTTCTCGACTGTGCGAAATTTACCCCAAAACGCGTCCCGAGTCAAGCAAAAAATACTCTATCAGGGAAAATAATTCGGTAAGTGACGGATTTCACGGCGCTTTTTCTCCCGTCCGATTCCGCTCCAAAACCGCCTCCCGGACCCCCGAATCCCCCTCACCCCGGCCCTCTCCCCCGCGGGGAGAGGGAGACTCGCGGCGCCGACTCCGCGCTATCTTTTCCCCTCCCGCTTGCGGGAGGGGCCGGGGGAGGGTGGCGCCGGTTCCAGCCGTCGACATAGGCATCGAATAGACAATTCGCTACCGGGTCGACATCCGCGGCCCGCAAATGCCGGGCGGGAATGTCGCCCTTTGCCGACTCGACCCGCCTGTCGACATTTCGGTCGGCAAATGCCGGCCGCGCCGCCGGCTCAGGCGCCGAGCAGGTCGTGCGCTCGGGTCTGCCGGTCGGCGTCGATCAGGCTCTGCTCGCCGACATCGTCGAGCATGTTCCAGCTGCGCATCCATTCGTAGGTGCGCTGGAGCTCATGCTCGGGAATCGGCGCGGGGTCGGTCACCTGGATACGGCTCAGCCGCAAATCGTCGACCGTGAGCTCGGCGAGCCCCGGATGCTGCCCCGCGTGATAGTCGAGGAAGATCTGCGCGTATTTCCGCTTGTCGGCGTCGATCAGCCGGACCGCTCTGGAGACTGCCCGGTTGAACGCGGCGTAGGTTTCGGCGTCGACCGCGTCCGAGACCACCTCGGTGCCGTGATAGAGCGCCTCGCAGATCACCCGGCAGCCGTTCTTCTCGGCGAGGGTGATATAGGGCTCGGTGAGCGTCGTCGCCTCGACCTCGCCCGAGTACATCGCGTCGTAGCGCGCCGCCGAGCCGTTCGGCGCGCGGCAGGTCCTGATGTCCTCGCGCGGCATGAAGCCTTCGAGCAGGTGCATGGTGAGGTAATGGGTGCCGAAGAAGTACGGCACGCCGATCGTCCGCCCGGCCAGCTGCTGCGGGGTGAAGACGTCCGAGTCGGGCCTGACCGCGATGGCGGCGCAGGTGACGATCGAGCGCCTGCCGACCTGCCGACCCTTGGCCGAACTGTCCTGGACGCGGCGGTAGTTGCCCCACTCGCAGGCGTTGTACATGTCCGCGCCGCCCTGCTCGAAGGTGTTGCCGTGGCTGCCGAAGGCGGAAAAGGCATCCGGCGAGGTCTCGCTGGTGTCGATCTCGCGCGGCGTGTTCACCCTTCCCACCCATTCGATCCTGACGCCCTCGGCCTCGAACAGCCCTTCCTTGTCCGCCACGAGCTCGGCGAGCCCCTGGAACGGCGCGGTCGTTTCCAGCCTCAAAGTCTTCATGAGGTCCTCCCGGGATTGCGGACGAGAATATCAGCAGATCGCCGCCATCGGCAATCGCCGGCTACGGCAGCACGTCGGCGTATTTCGCCCGCATTCGGTCGTCGAGCTCCCTCGATGAGCGGGCGACGATCGGGAAGCTGTCCCGGCGGTTGAACGGGATGCAGGCATCGACCACCACGCGCGCGCTGCGCCGGTCGCTATCGCCGTCGTAGCACATCGGGTCGAGATGGCTGCTCCAGCCGCCGCGGATGGTCTCCATGTCCTCGCGCGGGTCGAACCGGGTGCACATCGCCCAGACCACGTCGTCCATGTTCGTGGGGTCGATATCGTCGTCGACCACCACGACCCAGCGGTTGCAATAGGCGCCGGCATGGCAGGAGGCTGCGATCATGCCGGCCTGCTTGGAATGCCCGCCGTACATCTGCTTGATCGAGACGGTGAGCCACATCCGGCTGCCGCCGGCTTCGTGCGCCCACACGCCCTTGACCTCGGGCACCCCGGCGGCCTCGAGCTGGTTCCACACCGCGCCGCAGCGATAGGTGCCGAGATAGAACGTGTTGTCGTTGGGCGGCACGGCGGGGATCGCGCCGGTCAGTACCGGGTTGTCGCGGTGCATGAAGGTCTCGATCCGGATGGCGGGCTCCTTCCGCTGGCCGCCCGCGTAGTAGCCGGTCCACTCGCCGAGCGGGCCTTCCAGCACCTTGTCGTCGGCGTGGATGAAGCCCTCGAAGGCGATCTCGGCGCCGGCCGGCACCGGCAGTCCCGTCTTCGGCATGTTGACGATCTCGATGGGCTCCCGCATCAGCCCGCCGACGGCGTCGAACTCGTTCTTGCCATAGGGGATCTCCAGCCCCGCGATCATGAAGAACGCGGGGTGCATGCCGGCCACCACGGCGACAGGGCAGGCTTCGCCGCGCTTGTGGTACTTCTCCATGATCAGCCGGCCGTGCTTGCCGGGCGACATCATCACCGTCGCCAGCGCCGGCTCGTGCGACTGC
>JAPPHW010000333.1 GCA_028820945.1 Defluviicoccus sp. | reverse complement strand
GCTTGAAGAACACCGGCGGGCGCAGCGCCTTCACCGCCGCGTCCGGGGAAGCGCCCGCCTCGATCCGGGCGGCGGCGAGCTGCAGCCGCGCGAAATGGCGCTGGGCGGCGCGCAGGATCGGGACCGCGTGCACGCCCTCGTCGGCAAGGATGTCGAGGCCGGCGATCGCCGCCGCGGCACGCCCCGTGGCCGCCGCGTCGCAGAGCTCGTCGAGGGTCAGGCCGGACTGCGCGCCGCACGAGGCGGCGGCGTCCTCCAGCGTGACCGACCGGCTGTCGGCGGCGTAGAGAACCAGCTTCTCGAGCTCGGAACGGGTAATTCGGCGGTCCTCGCCCAGCCGCCCGGCGAGGAACGCCAGCGCGTCCGGCGTGACCGAGATCCCCGCCTCGTCGAAGGTCTGGCGGATCAGGCGGGAGAGCGCGGCCTCGTCGTCGGCATAGCAGGCGACCGCCGCGGCGTCGGGGGCGCCCTCGAACAGCTTGCGGAGCTTCGAGCGCGGGCCGAGCTCGCCCGCCTCGACGATCGCGAGCGCCGCCGCGTGCTCGCTGTCCAGCAGGAGACGGCACGCCTCGGCGCACGCGTCGGTCGCGGCCTCCAGCCGCACCAGCCGGGTCTCGCCGGTGAGCGAGAGCTGCGCCGCCTCGTCGGCCAGCAGTCCCGGCTCGTCGGCGAGCGCGGCGGGCGCCACGGCGGAGACCCGGAACGGATCGGCGAGATCGCCGACATGGCGCTTGCCGAGCGCCGCCGCGCGCTCGCGCACCAGCCCGCCGTCCGGGCCGTAAAACAGCACCGCGCGCAGGGTCTCCGGCGGGGCGGCGAGAAAACGGTCCGCCCGGGCCGGGGGGATTTTCATCTCTGCCCGTTCCGGGGGCGGCTCAGCCAGGCGGCGAGCCGCGCGGTCAGCCCGTCGGCGATCTGGCGCACCCCCCGGGTGCGGGCGTTCCGCTCCGCCGCGAGCGTGGCGTAGGGGGAATCGAGGATGTTGTAGCTGTTGACCGAGCGCAGCTCGCCCTCCGTCGCCGTCCCGCCCGCCGCGGCGTCCTCCAGTTCGTAGCGCGCGGTCAGCGTCAGGTTGGCGCGGGTCGCCACGTCCTGCTTGACGACGCCGAGGCGTTGCTTGCTTTCCGTCAGCGTCACCCTGAGCCGCCACGCGGCCGGTGCGTTCGGATCGCCCGGCGGGAAGCCGAGCAGCAGCGCGTTGCGGAGCTGCTGCCCGGTCCGGTCGGCGATCTGCTCGATCTGCACGCGGGCGAGCTCGCCCCGCGCGCTCCCGTCGGTGGCGTAGAGCGGCTGGAACCCGCAGCCCGCCGCGCCCGCGCCGAGCAGCGCCAGCGCGAGCCCGGCCGCGGCGCTTCCCCCCGCCGTCCTTTTTCCCCCGCTGTCACCCCGGACTCGATCCGGGGTCCAGGGAAGCCGGGCGAGAGCGGTGCCTGTGGTCCCAGAGCCTGTCCGTTTCAAGTCGAACCGCTGCCGAGGCAGAGGCACGCCCTTCGATACGGCGCTGTCGCGCCTACTCAGGGTGAGGAAATTCGTGAAATAAAGTAGAAAAACCCCCTCATCCCGAGTAGGCGCGACAGCGCCGTATCGAGGGACGCGCCACGGTCGAACTGCGCTTGGCGCTTCCAACCGAAACAGGCTGGCCCTGGACCCCCGATCGAGTCCGGGGTGACGACGGGAGGCGGAGCGCCGGAGAATGCCCGCCCGGACCCGATATGCGCTACGCCACCACATTCAGGATCCGGTTCGGGACGAAGACGATCTTGCGGATCGGCCGGTCGCCGAGCGCCGCCGTCACCGTCGGGAGCGCGAGCGCGGCGGCCTCGGCCTCCTCCTGGGCGGCGTCGCGCTCGAGCTCGACGGTGCCGCGGGTCTTGCCCATCACCTGCACCGCGACGGTGACGATCTCGTCGCGGGCGAGCGCGGCGTCGGCCTCCGGCCAGGGCGCGTCGGCGAGCAGGGTCTCGTGGCCGAGGAATTGCCACAGGCTCTCGCCCAGGTGGGGCACCATCGGCCCGGCCAGCAGCGCCATCGTCTCGTACGCCTCGCGCCGCACCCAGGCCGCTTCCTCGCCGCCGGCGTCGAAGTCCGACAGCAGGTTGACCAGGCTGTGGATGCGCGCGACCGCGCGGTTGAAGCGGAACCCTTCCAGATCGCCGGTCACCCCGCCGATCGCCTTGTGCACCTCGCGGCGGATGGCGGTGAGCGCGGCATCGCCCGCGACGCCCGCCGGCATCGCGGTTCCCGGCGGCGCGAGCGGGCGGCCGGGGTCTGTCGCCAGACGCCACATCCGGTTGACGAAGCGCCAGGCGCCGGCGACGCCGGCCTCGGTCCATTCGAGGTCGCGGTCGGGCGGGGAGTCGGACAGCATGAACCAGCGCGCGGTGTCGGCGCCGTAGGTTTCCATGATGTCCTCGGGGTCGACCACGTTGCGGCGCGACTTGCTCATCTTCTCCGACCGGCCGACGATCAGCGTCTCGCCGGT
>JAPPHW010000215.1 GCA_028820945.1 Defluviicoccus sp. | reverse complement strand
ACTCTCGGTCGCGGTCAACCGAAGTCTCGACAACGTCGCCGCACCCCGTCGGCCAGGGCCGCCACACCGCGCCTGGAAACCTTCAAGACTTTCTCGCCGCTAATGACCGCGGTCGCCTTATGCGATATCTCGGTCGAGGTCCAGACGACCGTGATGTCCGACCAACGGAGCAGCGCTCCAATTTTCTTCTTGCCCGGCGGGGTCTCCTCGGTGACGAAGCGCAATTCGATGCGGTCTTCGCAGAGTCGGTCGAGGTCACGGCGGGTCCCCGGAGAACCGCCCACGACGAGAAGCTTCGTCCAGCCGGTGCGCCGCATCGATTCCAGCATTCGCTCGACCGCACGGCGGTTGTCGCTCCCGCCGCAGAATTCGCAATGCTCGGGAGCGACCACGACCGGTTCACGGGTGTCGCGGTCCGACGGCTTGCAGGCGGATTTCCCGCAGTGCCGCGCGAAGTCCGCGCGGAGCGCCTCGTCGACCGCACCGGTCTTGCACGTCGCGATGCGCGTCTTGCCGGGCCGGGTCAATCCCCGCGCGCACAGCCGTTCCAGCACCGGTCCCGCGTTCGCACCCGCGAAACCGCGCGACGACAGGAATTCCGACAGGCCGATGTCTTTCACGTCGCGTTCCTCCTATCGGCGGAGCCAGTCATATGCTCCGCCTCTCGCCATGAACCCGGCTTCGGAGAAGCGGACCTGGCGCAGGGCCTCCTCGAACCCGACCGCCAGGATGGGATCGCCGTATTCGAACGTCCTCCCCGCTCCGTGCGGGACGTGCCAGAACAAACGCCCGTCGGGGGCAATCATCAGGTAGGAATTGGTCATTACGGCGTTGTCCTCGGGTACGATGCGGATTCCCGACGCGCTTAATGCCGCGTGGCGTTCGACGAAGGACCGGAAAGCTTCGTCCGAAACCGAAAGGTGATCCACGGCGCCGTCGTTCTCCCCGGCCACCGGCAGCATCTGGAACAGCTTCCAGCGTTCCGGAGACAGTTTCGAGATGAAGCCGCTCATGTTCTCTTCCGCGTTGAGACGATTGACGACCGTGTTGCACTTGAGCCTCACGCCCCGCCGTTTCGCCTCCGCGCCGAACTCCATCATCACCGGGGCATAGGGGAGATCGCTCCCGGTGCGTCCCAGGGCGGCGTTCACCCGGTCGTCGGCGGAATCCACCGAGATCGCCAGCCAGTCGATGTACGAGGCCCAGCCTTCGAGCAAGGGGCCCAGCCGTGCGCCGTTGGTGACGAGAGACACCGCGCACCGGCCGCCGCTGCGTGTCTTCACGCGTTCGCACAACGAACCCAGGTCGGACATGAACGTGGGTTCTCCGCCGGCGAAATTGATCTTGCCGACGCCGGCGTCCACGAGAAGGTCGATCAGGGATCTCCGGTCGGCGGGGGAAAGCCGATCGCGCCGGCCCAGATGCGGGAAGGTGGCGAAGCAATAGCCGCAGCGGGCGTCGCAGGCCTCGATCATGTGGAAATTGATGGACGGCGCCGGGCCGCCGTTGTCGTCCGATTGCATCTTGCTCCTCCTTCGCCGGGCGGATCATAATGACGCTTGGAGCACTTGATCGCCGTGGACACATGCGCTCTCTGGAAAATATGTGCATTAAATGCACATAGATCAAGAGGTCTCTCCCGGATGCGAAGCGAAACCACCTACCAGACCGTCCTCGGGCGTCTGATCGCGCAGAAGCGCAAGGAAAGGCGGATCGATCAGGAGGAGATGGCGCGACGGGTGGGAGTCAGCCGTTCCACATGGTCGCGGATCGAATCCGGGTCTTCGGCCCTGAACATGGACCAGCTTGCCAGGGCCGCGAGCGCGCTCGACATGCCGCTCGGCGAACTGATGCTGGAGGTGGACGATATCGTCAGGGAACTCCGACGGGAGGGTGTCGAGGTACATGACAGCCGCGATCAGGCCGCGTCGTCGTCGGCCGGAAGAGGCGGGGCGGCGGCGGTTGCCTTTCTGGGCGGCGCGGTGCTCGGCGGCATCATCGCCACCATGCTCGCGAACCGGAACGGTGGCGAAAAGCCGGGGGGCGACGGCTAACCCTTTCAGCCTCCGGCGACGCCCACGTTGCGCGGGAGGAAGCGCTGTAGGATCACGGATGCGGCGGCGAGGCGTCCGGCGTCGGACCGATCCGCCGCCCGCGAGGGGATAGACCGCACGCCTTGATCGTCACCACCGCGCTCGGTCCAATCGACCTCGCCCCAATCCGCGTCGGCGCGCTCGAAGACCCGTTTCATCCAGCACGCCGCCTCGCCACCGCCCGGGATCTCCACGGCCGAGACAGGGCGTGGAAGTCGGTCCGACGTCGGCACCAGTATCGCGACCCGTCAAGTCCGGCGTCAGCGAATCCTCCTTGCGCGAAGGCTGCGACTTGGCTATTCGCTATCGCGACTGAAAGTGAACAAAGCCGTTGGGGTTTGACTGCGGTGAACGAGTTGCGTTGTAGAATCGCGCCTCGCGCCTCGCGCCTCG
>JAPPHW010000109.1 GCA_028820945.1 Defluviicoccus sp. | reverse complement strand
GGCCGACGAAGAAGCCGGGCGGCGAGATGAAGCATTCCTGGGTGCCGAGCTGGATGCCCTCGACCTGGCGCGGGATGGTGCCGAGCTGGGCGAGCGGGAAGATGCGGACGTCGACGGCGCCGCCCGTTTTCTTGGCGATCTTGTCCTTGAAGATCTCGGCCGAGCGGTGCTGGGAATCGTTCACCGTCACGAAGCCGCATTTCATGTCGTGCTTGGTCTGGGCGGTCGCCGCCGCCGCGGCGAGGACCACGGCCGCCGCCGCGAGGATCGTTTTCTTCATCGCAGGTCTCCCATTTGCCTGTGCGTCGATTTACCCAACGCGAAAACGGTAGTCGAAGCGGTCGCCGTCGGAAACCACGCGCCCCGCCGTGGTGCCGGGAAAATGGCAGGGTACCACCAGGGTGTCGGTGTCGGTCACCGATTCGAGGATCTTCCGGCGCGAGCGGTTGCCCATCCCGGCGTCCCAGCAGAAGCAGGAGTGCCAGTCCGGCTCGCGGCATTGCAGGGCGTGGTGCATCAGGTCGCCGGTGAACACCGCCCGCTGTCCGTTGGACCGCAGGTTGACGCAGACATGGCCGGGCGTGTGCCCCGGCGTCGGCGTGAGCCAGATCGAATCGTCGAGCGCGAAGTCGTCGTCCACCAGCAACGCCTGTCCGGCCTCGACGACCGGCAGGCACGAATCGCGCCAGACGTCGCCCGGCGGGTCGGCGCCCTTTTCGTTCTCCACCGCCCAGAAATCGTATTCGCGCCTGCCGAAGACGTATTTCGCATTCGGGAAGGTGGGCACCCAGCGCCCGTCGACGAGCCGCGTGTTCCAGCCGCAATGGTCGACATGGAGGTGGGTGCAGAAGACATAATCGATGTCCTCGAACTTGAGACCCAGCGCGGCGAAGCCGTCGAGCCAGGGCTGCTTGGGATAATCGAGCCAGTCGCCCCGGTTGGGCTTGTCCTCGCCGACGCAGGTGTCGATCAGGACGGTGTGGCGCGGCGTCCTGAGCACGAACGTCTGGTAGGTGATGACCAGAAGGTCCCGCGCCGCGTCGTAGACGAAATCGGGCAGGCCGCGCAGATGCTCGTCGACGAGGTTCCGCTCGGCGCTCGGATACATCGCCAGCGGGTTCCGCCAGGCGCCGTCGCGCTCGATTATGCTGGCGATCTCGACGTCGCCGATTGCGAACCGCTCCATCACCCGGCCTCCCTTGTCGATTTCCTCGTGCGGCGTCCCTCGTACCAGGCGACGAATCCGGCGCTGCCGCAGATCATCGCGGCGCCGGTCCAGGTCATCGCGTCGGGCAACTCGCCGAATGCGAAATAGCCGATCAGCGCCGCCCATACCAGCCGGACGTAGTCGACCGGCGAGACCAGGCTGGTGTCGCCCTCCTTGAGCGCCTGGTTGAGGCAGAGATGTCCGGTGGTCCCGAGCGCGGCCAGGACGAACAGGTTGAGGTACTGCTCGGGGTTCGGCCAGGACCAGACGGGCAGAGCCGCGAGGAACGACATCGGCGCCAGGATGATCATCATGTAGGCGGTGATCGTGAGGCTGGATTCGGTCCGCGTCAGCGTCTTGATGACCAGCATGGCCACCGCCCACAACAGCGCCGAGAAGACGGTCAGGATGGGACCGAGGCCGATTTCGCCGAATCCCGGCCGCAGGATGACCAGCGCGCCGAGAAACCCGATGCCGATTGCGCTCCAGCGCACGATCCCCACCTGCTCCCTGAAGACGAAGAAGGCGAGCACGCTCGCGAAGATCGGCGCGGTGAAGGTCAGCGCCGTAACGTCCGCGAATGGCGCGATGGTAACCGCGTAGAAGAAGCACAGCATCGAGATCAGGTTGAGGATCCCGCGCAGCACATGGACCTTGAGCTTGCGGGTCCTGAGCGGCGCGATCCCGAATCGGAAAAGGATCGGCGCGAGGAAGACGAGGCCGAACAGGTTGCGGAAGAAGGCGACCTCGAAAGGGTGCAGCCCCTGCGCGGTGTGCCGGATCATGGCGTGCATGGCGGTGAAGGCGACCGTCGCCAACAGCATCATCGCCATGGCGCGGAGCGTGCTCCCGCCGGCGCTGGGCGTCGGGGTCAACCGTATTCGCGGAGTACGTGGCGGGCGAGCGCCATCTTCAGGATCTCTTCCGGCCCCTCGGTGATCATGAACGACCGCAGGTCGCGCCAGAGCTTCTCGATCGGCAGGTCGGTGGTGAGCCCGATCCCGCCGTGGATCTGCAGGCAGCGGTCCGCCGCCTCGAAGCCGGAACGGTCGCCGATATATTTGCACATATAGGACCGGTAGCGGATGTCCTCGCCCCGGTCGAAGCGCGCGGCGGCGTCATAGACCATCAGCCGGAGCTGGTGCAGCTGCGCGTAGGTGTCGACCAGCATCCATTGCACCGCCTGACGGTTGGCGAGCGGCTCGCCGAACGTCACCCGCTGCTTGGCATAGGAGGCGCCGAGCTCGAGGCAGCGCTCCATCGTGCCGATGCCGAGCGAGCCGT
>JAPPHW010000429.1 GCA_028820945.1 Defluviicoccus sp. | reverse complement strand
TGGCGCGGGCGGGGCGGGGGGGCTGGGTGCCCCGAAACTTCCCGGGCATTCACGCAGTTCGCCCCCGCCCGCCATGCCCGGACTTGATCCGGGCATCCACGTCTTGCAGCATGGCGTCGCGCGCGAAAACAGGAGGAACGGCACCATGCATGAGGCTTACGTCCCCTACGGGGTTTACTGGAGCACGCCGTTCTCGCGCTGGCAGGGCGGGCTCGCGCATCTGCACAGCATGGAGTTCCTCGCCCACACCGCGCGCGGCGAGCTGGAGCGCCGCGGCGTCGCGCTCGACGAGATCGATTACGGCGTGCTCGGCCTCACGGTGGCGCAGAAGCAGTGCTTCTTCGGCCTGCCCTGGGTGACCGGCATGATGGGCGCCGGGCACATTCCCGGCCCGACGATCAACCACGCCTGCGCGACCGGCGCGCGCTGCCTGCAGGCGGCGAGCCAGGAGGTCGAGGGCGGCGGCGCCGAGGTCGCGCTCGCGATGTCGGGCGACCGGACGTCGAATGGCCCGCACATCTATTACCCCGCGCCGCACGCGCCGGGTGGGACCGGCGAGCACGAGAACTGGGTGCTCGGCAACTTCTCCGACGACCCCTATGCGAAATGCGGGATGATCGACACCGCCGAGACGGTCGCCCGCAAGTGGCAGATCACCACCGGGGAGCAGCACGACGTGGTGCTCCGCCGCTACGAGCAGTACGAGGATGCCGTCGCGGACGACCGGGCGTTCCAGAAGCGCTACATGACGCTGCCGTTGGACGTGCCCGACGCGCGCTACCGCAAGACCGCCGGGGTGCTCGAAGGCGACGAGGGGATCCACGAGACCACGCGCGAGGGGCTCGACCGGCTGCGCCCGGTGGCCGACGACGGCACCGTGACCTATGCCGGGCAGACCCACCCGGCGGACGGCAACGCGGGTTTCGTCGTGACCGGCCGCGAGCGCGCCCGCGCCATGTCGCAAGACGCCGGCATCTCGATCCGCCTCGCCGGCTTCGGCACCGCGCGGGCGGAGGTGCGCCACATGCCGGAAGCCCCGATCGGCGCCGCCCGCCGCGCGCTCGACGACGCCGGGATCGCGCTCGACGACGTGGCCGCGATCAAGACCCACAACCCGTTCGCGGTGAACGACGTGGTGTTCTGCCGCGAGACCGGCGCCGACGTGGATGCGATGAACAATTACGGCTGCTCCCTGATCTGGGGCCACCCGCAGGGCCCGACCGGCATGCGCGCGGTGATCGAGCTGATCGAGGAGCTCGCGCTGCGCGGCGGCGGCCGGGGCCTTTTCACCGGCTGCGCCGCCGGCGACAGCGCGATGGCCGTGGTGGTGGAGGTGGGGGACGGGTAGGGGGCATTCTCCCCCGGTGTCGCCCCGGCTCGGGACGCGAATTTCGGCACGCTGCCCCCGCCCGTCGCGGTCCCCGCTGTCGCCACGCTCTCCCCCACCGCGTCATGCCCGGAACGAGTCCATTGTTGTCCGGATTAATTCCGGCCGACTGGGCGAACGGCCGGTGTACCGGAGGGTTTCCGACGGATCGGTCGGCTCGGGAACGAATTTCGGTGCACCGGGGTCTCCTCCGTCGCCGTGCAGGACTACAAGAACTTCTATGACCATCTCCAAAAATTTCGGAAACTCGGTGCTTTGACTTAGCCAATGAATCCAAAGACAAAACGTGTAGTGCCACTCCGGACATATATCGTTGATTCTCGTCGAATCAAGCAGCGCTCCTGCGCGTTGTAGCCACAACTTATCATTTTTTCCGTATTAACGCAGCGGAATTGGGACCCAACGCCGGCGACATGCCCAGCACGACTTCGACAGGGCTGGCAAAGTAAGCTTTGCGGTTGTGTTCCCGATCAAGTCGACTTCACTTAGTCCATACTCGTCCATAGCCGGCGCGGTCTATGCTTTCGCTGCTCCGCTGTGCCCAAGTGTGATGGGAGAGCTGAGTTTCTGCAAGTATCCTCAGGACTTACCCATCTTATTTGCGCACAAGGGAGACAGTTCGCAGAGACGATTATTCACTTAGCTCCTGCATTAAGTCTTCTGTCTCTTGCGGGGTGAAACCTCCGTTTGTGAGCCATACCGCTAATATGTTGGATACATTTGAGCTGATTTCTGAAAATGGTATTGATTCAGCCACTTGTCTGCGAAGATAGGAAGCCTTGTGCGTCTTGAGTCCGTTGCCATCGATCGCCTTAGATCCCATTCTCTTGATAAAGCCTGGTTTATTGTCATAAGTGACGCCGATGCTCTGGGCGATTTCTTGACAACTCTCTTCAGATAGACCTGAGAACATCGTCCATTCTAAATCGCCTTGTAAAAAACAAAGCGGTATACTGGCGTTTTCTGATAGGAGAATTTGGTTTGCCTGTTCCAACTCATCCCGCCACTGTTCGAAGTTTCCATTTGAGTAGTTCTGATGGGCTTCACTGAGCTTAGCCGGCTTTATTCTTGATGGTCAGGTGAGATAGTGGCGAGCGTGACGTAACC